>CAIODE010000527.1 GCA_903856875.1 uncultured Burkholderiales bacterium | reverse complement strand
GAATCTTTTAACAATTAACAGAGCAGATGATGGAAACTCGAAAGTGACACTTCACACTTAGAGTCGTTAACCCTAGGCGTTTTATTTGTCCAATTTGATGCCGGTTTCTTGAACAATGTTGTTCCATCGACTTTGAATTCTTTTCTGCCACGCTTGAGTTTCCTCAAGGTTCATGTCGAAATAAACGCCGCCGGCAGTTTTAACTTTGTCCATGACATCGGGGTGATTGGCTGCCTTCAAAACAATAAAAGTAAATATGTTTGAGGGTGCGCATTGGACTCCTTCTATTCTTTGACGGATCCCGTCATGCCAGAAACGTAATACTCTACAAAAAACGAGTAAATGAAGGCAACGGGCAGTGAGCCAAACAGCGCGCCTGCCATGAGGGCACCCCAGTGGTACACGTCACCTTCAACCAATTCAGTGACCACACCCACCGGCACTGTTTTGTATTCACTTGAGGAAATGAAGGTGAGTGCATAAATGAACTCATTCCATGAAAGTGTGAACGCAAAAATGCCAGCCGAAATGAGGCCCGGGACTGAAAGCGGCAAAATAATTTTGACTAGGATTTCCCAGCGATTGGCACCGTCAATCATGGCGCATTCTTCTAATTCAAATGGAATTGTTCTGAAGTAGCCCATGAGTAACCATGTACAAAATGGAATGAGAAACGTCGGGTAAGTGAGGATAAGTGCCAAGCGAGTATCAAACAAACCGAGCTGGAAAATAACAGATGCCAGTGGAATGAACAAAATAGACGGCGGTACAAGGTAGGCCAAGAAAATGGCCAAGCCAGTTTGTTTGGCACCTCTGAATCTCAGTCTTTCAATGGCGTAAGCCGCGAGAACAGACGCGAAGAGCGAGAAAAATGTGGAAGTGACAGAAACAAGAACAGTGTTCCACATCCACTGGGGGTACTCTGTTTTGAAAAGTAACTTTTCAACGTGGGCCAAAGTGGGGTTAATGATCCAAAAAGGATTGCCACTGCGTGATAGCAATTCATTGTCGGGTTTGAAAGCCGTAATGCCCATCCAATAAAACGGAAACAGCAACACGAACAAAAACGCCAACAGCGGGAAATAGGTTTTGAAAATCTTAGTGGCATTGCTGTCCAAATAGGACATGCCAACATTGTCTTGGTTGTCTTTGCTCATTTGTCGCTGCCGCCTTGTTGCCATGTGCGGCGTTGAAGTCCAAAATAACTGAAGAGGATGGCAGCTAACAGGAAGGGCACCATGGCGATGGCGATAGCTGCTCCTTCGCCCAATGCGCCACCCGAAATAGCGCGCTGGAAAGAGAGCGTGGCCATGAGGTGGGTAGCATTCAGCGGCCCGCCTCGGGTTAGCACATAAATCAGTTGGAAGTCTGTGAAGGTAAACAGCACAGAGAAGGTCATGGTGACCGCAATGATGGGCGTGAGCAGTGGCAATGTGACATGCCAAAACTGCTGCCAAGGCGTGGCGCCATCGATAGCGGACGCCTCATAGTAAGAGGGTGAAATGGTTTGCAAACCCGCCAGCAAGGTAATGGCCACAAAGGGCACGCCGCGCCATACGTTGGCTGACAGTGTGGCGAAACGGGCATTCCAAGGTGAGCCTAAGAAGTCAATGTAGGTATCTATCCAGCCCATTTTGACCAGCGCCCAGCTGATGATGGAAAACTGGGAATCGAAAATCCACCAGAAAGCAATGGCTGAGAGTGCCGTTGGAACAATGTAGGGCAGCAAAATAACTGCACGGAAAAAGGATTTAAACCGAAGATTTTTATTCAACAACAAAGCCAACCAAAGTCCCAAGAAAAACTTGAGCACGCTGGCCACGGTGGTGTAGAACATGGTGTTGAACAACGCCAATTGAGTGACGCTGTCGGTTAACAAGAAGATGTAGTTTTCTAGACCAATCCACTCACCACCCCGACCAATTTTGGTATCGGTAAAACCAAGCCAAACACCCAAGCCAAGAGGGTATGTCAGAAACAACAACAGCAAAAGTGCTGCTGGCATCATGAAGATCAAGCCGAGTACATTGCGGCTGTTCTGAATTCTCTCAAGCAAGGGTGTCATGGGTTCTTTTCAATTTACAAAAAGATCAAACTTTGTAGTAACGCTCGGCACGCTTCTGTGCGCGTTCTGCAGCTTCTTTCGGCGTTTTAGAACCGCTAGCAGCTTCAGCCACCATGTTGACCACAATGAAGTCGGCACCGGCGCCGGCTGAGGCATAACCCAGCTTGCCTGCATAGCCTGCGGGACGCATATTTTTCACGGCGTCGCGATAGGCTGTGTGCTTTGGATCTGAAGTCCAGATGGCAGACTTTGTGTAGAAGTCCAATGGTGGGGCAATGTAGCCGCCTGCCGCTGTGAGCCATGGATCGAACTGCTCTTTTTCCATCATGAAGCGCAAGAACTCTTTGGCCGCATTGGGATACTTGGTGTACTTCATGACCATTTGGTTGAAGAACAGGTGCGACTCAGTAGGCGTGCCAATTGGACCAACTGGGTAGGGCGCGTGATACACATCGGCATTCAATGCGCGCACTTTTTCATCGGGCGATGTTTTGGTGGCGTAGTAAATGGAGATGCCGTTGTTGGTCAAGCTGATTTGACCATCCAAGAAGGCTTTGTTGTTATTGGGGTCGAGCCAAGAGAGTGTGCCTGGAATGAACTGGGCGTACATTTCTTTGGCGTATTCCAAAGCCTTGATGGTTTCTGGGCTGTCAATCACCACCTTGTTGTTGGCATCGACCAATTTGCCGCCGAAGGCCCAAATGAGCCAGTTGCACCAGAGGCCGTCACCTGTGGCATTGCCTAGGGCGAAGCCAGAGGGCGTGCCTTTTTCTTTCAGGGCTTTCAACAACTTCATGAAGTTGTCTGTGTCTTTAGGGAAGGTGTCAAAACCAGCGGCCTTCACTTGGCTTTGGCGATAAACCAACATGGCACCTGCAGCACCCAGAGGTACACCAATCCATTTTTTGCCGTCGGGTTTTAAATAAGCGTGGCATGAAGGAAAGAAGCCACCGTATTTTTTACCCAAGTATTCGCAAAGGTCAGACACGTCCAGCAGTTTTTCTGGATAAAGGTTGGCATCGTCGTTGGTTGACAAAATGATGTCAGGACCGGCACCGGTGTTGGCAGCCACGGCGGCTTTGGGACGGACGTCTTCCCAACCTTCATTGTCAACACGAACTTCAATGCCTGTGGCGTCGGTGAATTTCTTCACGTTGGCCATGTAGGCATCAATGTCGCCTTGGACAAATCGGCTCCAGCGCAAGACGCGCAGCTTGGCACCTTTTTCAGGCTTGAAGCTTAGATTTTGGGCTTGTACTGCCGGGCTGACCGCCATGCCCAGTGTGGTGGAAGCTGCCGCAACGCCGGCTGAGTTTTCCAGAAAGTTCCGTCGATTGATTTTTGCCATGAAATGTCTCCTTTTGAGTGGTTGAGCGACGAGAGAGAAACAAAATTGAATTGAAATAATTCAAAAATTAGGCGGCCAAGCGCATGCCAGTGGCTGCATCGAAGACATGTGAGCGAGCCATATCGGGTTGCAGATGAATGGTGCTTCCCAACTTGAACTCGTGACGCTCGCGGAATACGGCAGAAAACTCTACACCTTCGTGTCGGCAAGCGACAAAGGTGTCCATGCCCGTGGGCTCCATGACGGCCACATGAGCCGAAATGCCGCCGCCATTGACCAAGGTGAGGTGTTCTGGCCGAGTGCCGAAAACCACAGGCTGACCGTTTTGCCCCTTAACAGGGTGGGAAAGTTCAAGTCTCAAGCCATCGTTCAATTCAACTTGGCATTGGCCCGCATTGACCAGCAATTTGCCTGGCAAGAAGTTCATGGCGGGAGAGCCAATAAAGCCAGCCACAAACTGATTGGACGGAAAGTCATAAAGCTCGAGAGGCGAACCGGTTTGCTCAATTCGGCCATCTCGCATGACCACAATTTGATCGCCCATGGTCATGGCTTCAATTTGATCGTGCGTGACATAAATGGAGGTAGTTTGCAAACGCTGATGCAATTCTTTGATTTCGCTTCGCATGGCAACTCGAAGCTTGGCATCGAGGTTGGACAAAGGCTCATCAAACAAAAATACTTGGGGGTCGCGAACAATGGCACGGCCCATGGCCACACGCTGACGTTGACCGCCAGAGAGTTGGCGCGGGTAACGTTCTAGCAAAGAACCTAGGGCCAAGATATCGGCTGCACGGGCCACTTTTTTGTCAATTTCTTCTTGCGGGCGCTTGGCAAGGGTGAGCGAAAAGGCCATGTTTTCGCCAACGGTCATGTGGGGGTAGAGCGCATAGTTTTGAAAAACCATGGCAATGTCGCGTTCTTTGGGGGGGAGGTCGTTGACTTGGCGGTTGCCAATGTGAATTTCACCGCCGCTGATCTCTTCTAAGCCGGCAATCATTCGAAGCAATGTGGACTTGCCACAACCAGAGGGGCCCACCAATACGGTGAATGAACCGTCTTTAATTTCAATATCGACCCCGTGAAGGATGGGGACTTCGCCAAAATTCTTTTTGACGGTACGGATCGACACACTGGCCATTGACAAATTCCTCGAAAAACGCCTCAGTGATTCAAATGACCACAGGCAAACTACTCAATTTGAGATGCAGTATCACACCCTTGGGGGGTATTTCTTATCCAAGATTACCCTAATTGGTCAGACCAAATTGAGGGCTTTTTGCGCTATCTCAGACAGCTGCCAGTTGGCCTAGAATCAGACTACCATGAGCGAACAACTCCACCCTTTACAAACCAGTTTGAGCTTGGCGCAAGCAGCGGCTATTTTGGACGAATGCTTGGCTGTTCGACAAAAAGAGGGCTTGCTGCCTTTGGCTGTGGCCGTGCTTGACGCGGGCGGCCAATTGGTCGCTTTTAAGCGCGAAGATGGCTGTGGTGTCATGCGCTATGACATTGCGTTTGGAAAGGCCTGGGCCGCCTTGGGAATGGGCATGTCGACGCGCCTCATACGTGACAGGCTGGCCAACCGACCGGCTTTTCAAAGCGCTTTGGCTTCGGCCTCAGATGGCCGATTTATTCCGGTGCCTGGTGGGGTGCTCATATTGAATGAGCAAAAGACGGTCGTGGGCGCGGTTGGGATCAGTGGCGATGCTTCTGATCGAGATGAATTCTGTGCTATCCATGCCATTCAACTTGCAGGTTTTGGCTGTGAGCCTGCTGCATATCAGTCCGAATGGCGGAACGCTGCGCTTTAGTCGTTTCTTCTTCAGGTTTATGATGTTTGAAGCAGCCAATGATTTGTATCATTGGGACTCATTTCAGCAGTACAAAAAGGAGACACAGTGACTCAGTTTTCTCAGATCAAACGACGCGCACTAGTTGCACTGATGGCTTCCATCACCGCAGCCACATGCTTGCCAAACATGGCACAGGCGCAAACCAACTTCCCCAGCAAAACCATTCGCTTGATTGTGCCTTTTCCAGCTGGCGGGCCCACCGATATTTTTGCGCGCCAATATGCCATTGGTTTGTCTAAGGTTTTGAATCAAAGTGTGATTGTGGACAACAAAGCAGGCGCCAGTGGTGCCATTGGCTCACTTGAAGTCAAGCGCAGCCAGCCAGATGGCCATACGCTGCTCTTTGGAACCGCTTCCAATTTGGCGCTTTACAACCTCATGGCCACAAAGCCTCAATACGATTATTTAAAAGACTTCATCACTGTGGCCGTGGTGGGTGGCTCTGCAGTGGTCATCATGGCGAACAAGGAAGCACCTCAAACGCTGAAGGCTTTGATCGATCAAGCCAAAGCAGCACCGACCAAATTTAGATACGGCTCGCCTGGTCAGGGCACTTACTTGCACCTTTCCATGGAACGTTTTCTGTTGGAATCAGGGGCCAAAATTGAACACATTCCTTACAAAGGAAGCGGACAAGCCAAGCCTGCTTTGCTAGGAAATCAAACCGAAACCATGGTGGATGCGCTTGGTTCTGCACTGCCTTTGCATCAAGGCGGACAAGCCAAAATTTTGGCCATTGCCTCTAACAAACGTTCTAGCTTGGCGCCCGATGTGCCCACCGTGAACGAAGCATTGGGCATTAAGGGTTTTGAGGCGGTGCTTTGGAATGGTGTAGCGGCACCTATTGGAACACCCAAGGCTGTGATTGATATTTTGGCAGCGGCCACCGCCAAGGTTTTGAAAGACCCCGTTTTGGTGGAGCAGCTGAAACAATTGGCCATGGAGCCCACAGACTCAACACCTGAGTCGGCGACGGAATACATCAAAGAAGAAATGATGCGATGGAAGCCTGTGATTGAGAAAACAGGTTTGCGGATTGAATAATGAGTGCGCCGCGCATTGCACTCATCCATGCCACACCCCTTGCCATTGAGCCGGTCAACACCTCGTTTAAAAAGCTTTGGCCTGAAGCTTCCTTGCAAAATATTCTGGACGACAGTTTGTCCAGAGACCATGCAGCAGCGGGACATCTGACCGCCGATATGGTGGAGCGCTTCATTGACTTGGCTCAATATGCCAAGCGAGCAGGTTGCCAAGGCATTTTGTTCACATGCTCTGCATTCGGTGAAGCCATTGAAGCGGCGGCTGCGGCTGTGGCTATGCCCACTTTAAAGCCCAACGAAGCGATGTTTGAAGATGCATTGCGTGCGGCTTTAAATGCCAATCAAAACGCTGCAGAAGTTTTAAACATTGGGCTGGTGGCTACATTTTCCGCTTCCATCGTGTCAATGAGTCAAGAGCTTCATGCGCTCACTGCGAGCCAAGAGCGACAAGTTAAATTGCATTCGCTTTTTGTACCGCATGCCATGGATGCACTTGCGCAAGGCCAAGCCGATGAACACCATCGATTGATTGCAGAAGGTGTTCAAACAATGCCAGCTTGCGATGTCATCATGCTTGCACAATTTTCAATGGCAGCGGCCCAATCGCTGGCCCAAACTAAAACGACAACAAGCATTTTGACCAGCCCCGAATGCGCGGTTTTGGCACTTCAAAAACGGATGAAAAATGTCTGAAATCAGAACAATGCGCTTGCAGTTAGAAGAATTTACGGCCAGTGCCATGAGGTCATTGGGCTTGCCCAGTGAAGACGCCGACACGGTGGCTGCTCTGATGGTGGATGCCGACATGCAAGGCTCAGACGGCCATGGCGTGATTCGTTTGGCGCCCTATGCCAAAAGAATTTTGGCGGGCGGCATCAACTTAAAACCAGACATCAAAGTGGTTCAAGAACGCACGGCCATGGCCTTGGTGGATGGCGACAACGGCATGGGGCATTTGGTCATGAAAAAGGCCACTGAATTGGCCATTCACAAAGCGAGAAGTGCAGGCATTGCATGGGTGGGCAGCAGATTGAGTAACCATGCCGGACCTGCTTCCTTGTATGCACGCATGGCCTTGCAACACGACATGATTGGTTTGTACTTTGCTGTTGGCAATGCCAATCATTTGCCACCCTGGGGTGGTTTGGACATGTTGTTGTCAACCAACCCCATTGCCGCTGCAATTCCCACTTTGAATGAAGCACCGGTGGTATTGGACATGGCAACCACAGTGGCAGCCTATGGCAAAGTGAAAGCCAAAGCCCAGCGTGGTGAAATGATGCCCGAGGGTTGGATGATTGACCGGCAAGGCAAGCCTCTTTTGGATCCCACTAAAAGTGAAGACGGCTTCTTGTTGCCAATCGGTGGCTACAAAGGCTACGGCCTTTCCCTCATTGTGGGCATTTTGGCTGGTACTTTGAATGGAGCCGCCATGGGCAGCCAGGTGATTGATTTCAACAAAGATTTCAGTACGACCACCAACACAGGTCAAGCCATTGCGATCATTGACCCTTCTGCGTTTGGAGATCTCACTGAGTTCAAGCAAAACGTCGACACGCTGGTGCGCGAATTAAGAGGCGCGGAGCGAATGCCTGGGGTAGATCGAATTTGGTTGCCGGGTGAGCAAAGCCATGAGAGGCGACTTAGCAATGAGGCTCAAGGTATTCTGTTAGCACCAAGTTTGATGAAGCAGTTGAATGACTTGGCTGTGCAACTGAAGATCAAGCCATTGAACCTGCAGATACAAACATAATTGTTGAGGAGACAATGAAATGAACAGACGTTATTTAGCCATCAAGTTAGGTCGCTTGATGCGAACAGCGGGTGTTTTGAGCATGGCCGTTGGCCTGTTCAGTTCAACGCAAGTTTGGGCTCAAAGCTACCCCCAAAAACCCATCAGATTGATTGTGCCCTTGGCGGCAGGCAGCGCGGTAGACAATGCCGCGCGCATTGTGATGCAAAAAGTGGCTGCCAACATGGGCGCTGCCATTGCCATTGAAAACCAGGCCGGCGCGGCAGGGCTTATTGGCGCAGACCGTGTGGCCAAATCGGCACCAGATGGTTACACCTTGGGCGGTTTCAACGACAGCATCATGACCATGCTGCCCAATCTGCAAGCCAAAATGCCTTGGGATATTTTGAAAGATTTTGAGCCCATCTCTTTGGTGGCAACAGTAGAGTGGGGCGTTGTGGTGCCCTCTGACTCCCCCATTAAGACGGCCGCCGACTTGATTGCGGCTGCCAAAAAATCACCGGGTCAATTGAACTATGGTTCGGGTGGCAATGGAAGCCCGCAACATATTGCCATGGCGCTTTTTGCATCTCAGGCGGGTGTGCAACTCACGCATGTGCCTTACAAGGGTGCAACACAGGCGGCGGTGGGCGTGGCCGGACACGAAGTGCAGCTTGCTTTTCAGGGCATTGCCACCGTCAGCTCTTTGATCAAAGCAGGCAAGCTCAGACTCATTGCTGTGACCACACCCAAACGCTTGCCACAGTTTCCGGATGTGCCCACCGTGTCTGAGTCGGGCTTAAGTGGCTTTGAATTCAATTCCTGGTTTGCCATGATGGCACCCGCGGGCACACCCAAACCCATTGTTGAAAAACTGCATGCTGAAATTACGAAGGCGCTGGCTGACCCAAGCATCAAAGAGCAACTTTTCGGATTGGGCTTGAGTCCTCGAGGGACTTCGCCAGATCAGTTGGCTGCAGATCTTCGCACTCAGTTTGCGAAGTACGGCAATTTAATTCGCCAGGCCAATATCACTGCTGATTAACCAAGAATGAAATTTTCAAATTGCTTCGCTAAGTTTCTTCAGTTACAGACAATCCTTTTGGGGATTGGTTTTTGGATCTTCACCATGCCCCTCTCTAACGCAGCAGAACCCTCTAAAAACTTCACACTGGTGGTGCACGGCGGGTCGGGCACCATTACCCGATCATCCATTACCCCAGAAATTGAGTCGCAATACCGCGCATCCTTAGACCGGGCTTTAAAAGCAGGACAAAAAATCTTGGCGGCAGGCGGCACCAGTGTAGAAGCTGTGGTGGCCACCATTCGCGTATTTGAAGATGACCCCTTGTTCAATGCAGGCAAAGGGGCTGTCTTCACCAGTGAAGGTAAAAACGAACTCGACGCGTCCATCATGGATGGTCAAACTGGCATGGCAGGAGCTGTGGCAGGCGTGGTGACGGTTAAGAATCCCATTGAGGCAGCCCGAAGCGTCATGACAAAGTCAAAACATGTTTTGATGACCAGCACAGGTGCAGACGAATTTGCAAAATCGCAAAAGTTAGACATTGTGGGCCCCGATTATTTCTTTACTCAAAACCGTTGGGACCAATTGCAAAGCGCCAAAAAAAGACAGCAAATTGAAATGGATCACGACAGCAAACCCAAAACTTCCATGTCGACTGAAAAAGAAGGTGCAATTCAGCCTTGGGAAGTTGATTACAAATACGGCACCGTTGGCGCAGT
>CAIODE010000526.1 GCA_903856875.1 uncultured Burkholderiales bacterium | reverse complement strand
GGGGTGTAGCCGTGAACTGTGTAGGACAAGTCGGCCAGACCGTTTTTCACGGCGTCGTAGGTGCCTGGCGCGGGTGTGACACCGCGAGGCAAGATGTTGCACTTGATGCGACCCTTGGTGTTATTTTCCAACAAATCACACCATTCTTTTTGAGCCATAGAAGCGGTGTGGGTAGGTGGCAACCAGCTTGAAACTGTCAGGACTGTTTGGGCTTGCGTTGGGGCACTCAAGGCTGCAAAAGCCAAAATTGCCAAAGATAAAAAAGACTTTTTCATGTCATGCTCCGGTCGGTGAATTAAGCTTGCAGACGGGCTGCCAATTGGAAGAGGATTTTCAGTAAAACCTTGCATTGGACATGGTAATGCCAATTAGCCAACCGATTGGTCGGTGAATTCCCGAGGTTTTCGCCGTTTTAAACAAGGCGCCAGGTGTTATAAAATGCGAACGGTCGTGCTATTTTGGGCGTGGGGCTTGAGAAAATGCTTTGATCAGGCACAATTGACGTTTACGTTAACGTCAACTAAATAAAGACTTTCTTCGTAGCGATTCGAATTAAATATCAGTGAGCCTGTTTTTTTCTTGGAGATTTGGCAATGAAAATACTTGTGCCCGTGAAGCGGGTTGTTGACTACAACGTGAAGGTGCGCGTCAAATCCGATGGCACTGGCGTCGATATCGCCAACGTCAAAATGAGCATGAACCCCTTCGATGAGATTGCTGTTGAAGAAGCAGTTCGCCTGAAAGAGAAGGGCTTTGCCACTGAAGTGATCGCTGTTTCATGCGGTGTCACGCAGTGTCAAGAAACATTGCGCACTGCCATGGCCATTGGTGCCGACCGCGCTATCTTGGTTGAAACCACAGAAGAATTGCAGCCTCTGGCTGTGGCCAAATTGCTCAAAGCTTTGGTCGACAAAGAACAACCTGGCTTGATCATTTTGGGCAAGCAAGCCATTGACGATGATTGCAACCAGACGGGCCAAATGCTGGCCGCATTGGCTGACTTGCCGCAAGCCACCTTTGCATCCAAAGTAGAAGTGGTAGACGGCAAAGCGCAAGTCACGCGAGAGATCGATGGCGGTCTGGAAATATTGTCAATCAGCATGCCCGCTGTGATCACCACAGACTTGCGCTTGAATGAACCGCGCTACGTCACCTTGCCCAACATCATGAAGGCCAAGAAGAAACAACTCGACACCTACAAGCCAGAAGATTTGGGTGTCGATGTGTCACCGCGCATCACGACCTTGAAAGTGTCCGAACCACCCAAGCGCTCTGCGGGTATCAAGGTGCCTGACGTCGCTACGTTGGTTGATAAGCTGAAAAATGTTTCAAAGGTAATCTCATGAGTGCTTTAGTGATTGCAGAACACGATAACGCATCGATCAAAGGTGCAACCCTCAACACCATCACAGCCGCTGTGGCTTGCGGTGGCGATGTTCATGTATTGGTAGCGGGTCACAACGCCAGTGCGGCGGCTCAAGACGCATCGCAAATTGCAGGTGTGTCCAAAGTTATCCACGCTGACTCTGAAGTTTTCGCGCATGCCTTGGCCGAAAATGTAGCCGCCCAAGTTTTGGCCATCGCTGCCAACTACACCCACATCTTGTTTCCAGCCACTGCTGGCGGCAAAAACGTATCGCCCCGTGTGGCGGCCAAGTTGGATGTCGCTCAGTTAAGCGACGTGACCTTGGTGCTGTCTGCCGATACATTTGAGCGTCCTATCTATGCAGGCAATGCCATCGCTACCGTGCAAAGCAAAGATGCCATCAAAGTGATGACTGTTCGCACAACTGGTTTTGATGCGGCAGCAAGGTCTGGTGGATCGGCCAGCGTTGAAATTATTGCGGCTATATCTGACAGCGGTAAAAGTGCCTTCAAGGGCAGCGAAATCGCCAGGAACGATCGCCCTGAACTGACAGCAGCCAAGATCATTGTGTCAGGTGGTCGCGCTTTGGGCAGTGCAGAGAAATTTGCCGAAGTCATGACGCCTTTGGCAGACAAATTGGGTGCTGCCATGGGAGCCAGTCGCGCTGCGGTGGATGCAGGTTATGCGCCCAACGATTGGCAAGTGGGCCAAACCGGCAAAATTGTGGCGCCTCAGTTGTATGTGGCTTGCGGTATCTCAGGCGCCATTCAGCATTTGGCCGGCATGAAGGACAGCAAGGTCATTGTGGCCATCAACAAAGATCCTGAAGCACCTATTTTCAGCGTGGCTGATTACGGTTTGGAAGCCGACTTGTTTGTGGCAGTGCCTGAATTGGTCAACGCTCTTTAAGCGCTTGATTGAATTTGAATGTGAGTTTGAAAGGCATCCTGTGAGGTGCCTTTCTTTTGCTTGGAGACAGAGATGAGTTACGTTGCCCCTTTAAAAGACATGCTTTTCAACATGGAACACTTGGCCCTGATACACCAAGTAGCGCAAATGCCTGGTTTTGAAGATGCTGGTTTGGAAACTGCACAAGCTGTGTTGGCCGAATGCGCCAAGTTGAACCAAGATGTTCTTGCACCCTTGAATTGGGAAGGTGATAAAAATCCATCCGCATTTTCAAATGGCCAAGTCAAGACCACACCAGGTTTTAAGGAAGCATTCAAGCAATACGGTGAAGGTGGCTGGCAGGGTTTGCAGCATCCCACAGAATTTGGCGGTCAAGGTTTGCCCAAAACCATTGGTGCAGCTTGCGGCGAAATGCTCAACTCGGCCAACATGAGTTTTGCCCTGTGCCCTTTGTTAACTGACGGTGCCATTGAAGCTTTGCTCACGGCAGGTTCCGACGAATTGAAAGACATTTACTTAGAGAAGTTAATTTCTGGTGAATGGACGGGCACTATGAATTTGACGGAGCCCCAAGCCGGTTCCGATTTGGCTTTGGTGCGCACACGCGCAGAGCCTCTGCCTGACGGCACCTTCAAGGTTTTTGGCACAAAAATTTACATCACCTACGGTGAGCACGACATGGCAGAAAATATCGTGCACTTGGTTTTGGCGCGTGTGCAAGGCGCGCCAGAAGGGGTGAAGGGCATCAGCCTTTTTGTGGTGCCCAAGTTCATGGTCAAGGCTGATGGC
>CAIODE010000525.1 GCA_903856875.1 uncultured Burkholderiales bacterium | reverse complement strand
GTGGCCAAGGGCATCACAGGCAAAGACATTGTGTTGGCCATCATTGGCAAAATCGGCACAGCTGGCGGTACGGGTTACACCCTCGAATTTGGCGGTTCAACCATTCGCGCCTTGTCCATGGAAGGTCGCATGACCGTTTGCAACATGGCCATTGAAGCGGGCGCTCGCGCTGGCTTGGTGGCTGTTGACGAGAAGACCATTGACTACGTGAAGGGCCGCTTGCTCTCCCCCACTGGCGTAGAGTGGGACCACGCTGTCACATATTGGAAAACCTTGCAATCAGACGCTGGCGCCCATTTTGACGCTTTGGTTGAAATCAACGCATCAGACATCGTCCCTCAAGTCACTTGGGGCACTTCGCCCGAAATGGTTTTGGGAATCAACGACATCGTGCCCGATCCCGACAAAGAAAAAGACGCCAACAAACGCGGCGCCATTGAACGGGCTTTGACCTACATGGGTCTTCAGCCTGGCAAGGCACTCAACGATATTTTTGTTGACAAAGTGTTCATCGGTTCATGCACCAACAGCCGCATTGAAGACATCCGCGAAGCCGCTGCATTGGTCAAGAAACTAGGTCAAAAAGTTTCGAAAAGCGTCAAATTGGCAATGGTCGTGCCTGGTTCAGGCTTGGTTAAAGAACAAGCCGAGCGTGAAGGACTGCACGAAATTTTCAAGGGTGCTGGCTTTGAATGGCGTGAACCCGGCTGCTCTATGTGCTTGGCCATGAACGCCGACCGCTTAGAGCCCGGTGAGCGTTGCGCCAGCACCAGCAACCGCAACTTCGAAGGCCGTCAAGGTGCGGGTGGACGCACGCACTTGGTCAGCCCCGCCATGGCCGCTGCGGCTGCCATTCATGGTCACTTCGTGGACATTCGTCAGTTTGCTTAGAAAAGACAAACGCACGTTCACACCCAAGATCAAGGAATCCACATGCAAAAATTCACTGTACACAAAGGCCTCGTGGCGCCAATGGACCGCGAAAACGTCGACACCGACGCCATCATTCCCAAGCAGTTCTTAAAGTCGATTCGCAAAACGGGCTTTGGCCCCAATCTGTTTGACGCATGGCGCTACTTGGATGCAGGCTATCCTGGTCAGGATCCAGCCAGCCGCAAACCCAATCCCGACTTCATTCTGAATCAAGCGCGCTATCAAGACGCCTCCATTTTGTTGGCTCGCAAAAACTTTGGCTGCGGTTCATCCCGCGAGCACGCGCCCTGGGCCATTGACCAATATGGCTTTCGCGCTGTCATTGCGCCCAGCTATGCTGACATTTTTTTCAACAACTGTTTTAAAAATGGTTTGCTGCCCATCGTTCTCCCTGAAAGCGAAGTTTCAAAATTGTTTGACGAAGTGACGGCCTTTCCTGGCTACCAACTCACCATTGATCTTGAACGCCAAGTGGTGGTGCGTGCGCAAGGTGAAGAAGTGCCATTTGAAGTCCAAGCCTTTCGCAAATACTGTTTGATCAACGGCTTGGATGACATCGGCTTAACGCTGCGCCATGCAGAGAAAATCAAAACCTTCGAAGCTGAACGATTGACCACTAAGCCATGGTTGGCGCACGTTGCTTAACGGGTCCGCAAAGACCCAACTTGAAGCCTCCTTTCGTCAACTCGATTTGCATCCATTATTTAAAGTCAACACATCATGAAAATTGCAGTTCTGCCGGGTGACGGCATTGGTACCGAAATCGTTGCAGAAGCCGTCAAAGTCTTGCATGCGCTCGAATTGAAATTCGAAATGGAAGAAGCGCTGGTAGGCGGCGCAGCTTACGAAGCACATGGCCACCCTTTGCCAGAATCCACCTTGAAACTGGCCAAAGAATCAGACTCCATTTTGTTTGGCGCTGTGGGCGATTGGAAATACGACAAGCTCGACCGTCCTCTGCGTCCAGAGCAGGCCATCTTGGGTTTGCGTAAAAACCTCGGCTTGTTCGCCAACTTTCGTCCCGCTATTTGTTACGAAGAATTGGTCGGCGCTTCCAGTTTGAAGCCCGAACTCATCTCTGGCCTCGATATCTTGATCATCCGTGAACTCACGGGAGACATTTACTTTGGCCAACCCCGCGGCCGCCGGGTGGCCACCGATGGCCACTTCCCTGGGGCCGAAGAAGCCTTCGACACCATGCGTTATTCACGCCCTGAAATTGAGCGAATTGCCCATGTGGCCTTTCAAGCCGCCCGCAAGCGCAGCAAAAAAGTCACCAGCGTTGACAAGTCCAACGTGCTTGAGACTTTCCAATTCTGGAAAGACGTGGTCACTGACGTTCACAAAGAGTACCCCGACGTTGCGCTCGATCACATGTACGTTGACAACGCCGCCATGCAATTGGTGAAAGAGCCAAAGAAATTCGACGTGGTGGTCACGGGCAACATGTTTGGCGACATTTTGTCCGACGAAGCGTCCATGCTGACAGGCTCGATTGGCATGTTGCCATCGGCCAGTTTGAACAGCAAAAACCAAGGTTTGTACGAGCCAAGCCATGGCAGTGCCCCCGACATTGCAGGTAAGGGTATTGCAAACCCATTGGCTACAATACTGTCTGCAGCCATGATGCTCCGTTTTTCACTGAACCAAGCCCAATCCGCCGATCGCATTGAGGCGGCGGTGAAGTCTGTTTTGGCTTCCGGTTTGCGCACGGTCGACATCTGGTCTGAAGGCACACACAAGGTCAGCACCCGCGAGATGGGTGAGGCCGTTGTGAAAGCCATCACGAAAACGACCAAGGGCTAACAACACAGACTCGTCACGCCCTTCCGGCTCGACGAGTCGGAATCTCAAAATGAAATTGAAAGGGTGATGACATGAAATTGGTAGGACTTGTAGGCTGGCGCGGCATGGTGGGTTCCGTTTTGATGGAACGCATGCAACACGAGGGCGACTTTGGTTTGATTGAACCTTTGTTTTTCTCCACCTCCAATTCTGGCGGCAAAGCCCCTGCCATGGCCAAAAACGAAACGACGCTGCAAGATGCATTCAACATCGATGCACTGAAGCGTTGCGACATCATCATCACCGCACAAGGCGGTGACTACACCACCGAAGTTTTTCCCAAGCTGCGCGCTTCAGGCTGGAATGGTCATTGGATTGACGCCGCCTCTACATTGCGCATGGACAAAGACGCCATCATCATTTTGGATCCGGTCAACATGCCCGTCATTCAAACGGCATTGAAAAATGGTGGAAAAAATTGGATTGGCGGCAACTGCACAGTCAGTTGTATGTTGATGGGCGTGGGTGCTTTGTACAAAGCCGGTTTGGTGGAATGGATGAGCACGCAAACTTACCAAGCAGCCTCCGGTGGTGGCGCTCAACACATGCGCGAGTTGCTCATGCAATACGGCACATTGAATGCAGAAGTCAAAGCCTTGCTTGACGATCCTAAAAGCGCCATTTTGGAAATCGATCGCAAAGTCATTGACAAGCAACGCACCCTCTCAGGCGCCGAAACTGCCAACTTTGGCGTGCCCCTAGGTGGCTCACTCATTCCTTGGATAGACAAAGACTTAGGCAACGGCATGTCCAAAGAAGAATGGAAAGGCATGGCCGAGTCCAACAAAATTTTGGGACTTGGCGAAGGCTTCAACAAGCCAGCCATTCCTGTCGATGGTTTCTGCGTTCGCGTTGGCGCCATGCGCTGCCACAGTCAGGCCCTCACCTTCAAACTGAAAAAAGACGTGCCCGTAGCCGACATCGAAGCCGTGCTCGCAGCTGACAACCAGTGGGTCAAAGTGGTTCCCAATACACGCGAAGCCACCTTGCAACACCTCACACCCGTGGCGGTGACTGGCACCATGACCATTCCCGTGGGCCGTATCCGCAAGTTGGCCATGGGCCCAGAGTATGTGGGTGCCTTCACCATTGGCGATCAGTTGCTGTGGGGTGCTGCAGAGCCGTTGCGCCGCATGCTGCGCATTTTGTTGGCCGCCTAAAGACAGATGGCTGTGCGCAAATAACTCACTTCGAATGAATCGGTCCCAAGCCCTCTTAACCAGCTTCCGAGTTGGTTTTTTCAGCATCATGGGCATTGGCTTGATCTGTCTGAGTCTGGGTGTTCACGCACTGACCTTGGCAGGAATCGAGGTGCAATCGAACCAAGGTGAACCATTGCGCGCCGAGATCAGCGTTTCAAGCGCTACAGCTGAAGAATGGGGGCAACTCACTGCTGCTGCACCCGTGAACATAGACCAAGCAGCACCGTCCACTCAAAGCAAAACTGCCGAAAGCGACAGTGGCATGCTCAACTTAAACCGACTTTTAGAAGCACCCTACAAAAGCGCTTATCTTTGGGCCGCCCTCACTCTCTTAGGCGTCCTTGCTGTTTGGGCAGGGCTTCAAATTGAAATTCGAAAAACAAGCAACACCTTGAGCACTTTGTTGCTCTCGGAAAATACAGACAAATCATCCGGCACTGCGCCTCAAAGCGTCAAGTTAGCATTACCTGCCCATATCGCAGCACTCGATTTGAATTTAGATTTAAATCCCCAAGCTCGCAAAACGTCTGGCGGCCTCAAATCGCCTGCAAGCACCGAGACTTTGCAGTGAGAATCGCTTTGGGCATCACCTACAACGGTC
>CAIODE010000524.1 GCA_903856875.1 uncultured Burkholderiales bacterium | reverse complement strand
CGCCGGCGCACCGGCCTTCAAAGCGAAGATGCCAGCGGCCTCAATGACTTCTGGCAAAAGCTCAACCGCTTTCACTTGGATGCGGGGATCAAGTGCTGCTGCGTTGGCGGTGTAGCCTGTGCCGTAGCCCAGAAACAAAGCGGTTCGCGGTGACGGATGCAGCAGCAGCGGCATTTGCGCCAGACGCGTCTCCACCTGGCCGCTGGCACTGCTGCCTTCCTGTACGCGGTTGTTAATGTGAAGCCGCGCTACACCATCGGCGTCGGCCACCACACTCACTGCAGCCATCACACCCTCACGATAAGTTATCAAGCGCCCGCCCGCAGGCACATCTACAAAGCGAAGTGGGCCTGCAAAAATAGTCAGAAGCATCAATCCGCCGACTGCCGCCCAACCCACGGGCTGATTCCAGCTCTTGATCGAACGAAGCGCCAAATACCCGGCTATCAAAATGACAAGAACAGCTTTCGCACCCGCATAAGGCAACAGCAGAATGCCGACAAGGACTGGGGCAAGCGCTGAGCCCAAATTGTTCATGCCTATCGCAGTGCCAAGCGGCACACGAATTTGCTGGGCCTGGCAACATAACAAGGTAAACAGCGCGCCCATGGCCATTGAAGGCAAAAGCATGGCGGCCATACCCGCTATCGACTCGCCAGCAAGCGCCGTTGCTGCGCCCTGCCCAAACCAGCGTGCAGGCAGCGCGTAGCTTAGGTCTGCCCACCAGAGGCTAATCGCACCTAAAAAAATCGAAACAATCAGCGCGCCAATTGCTAGATCTATGCGCTCTACAGTCACATTCAAAGTTAGAGAAGCGCGCTTGATAATGAAGGCGCCCAAGGCCGTACCCATCAAGAAAACTGCCAGCAGTATTGCGTAGGTGTACACCGTATTTTCAGTCACCTGGCTAATCACGCGCACAGCAAGTACCTCGTAGCCGATGCCCAAGAGTCCGGTCAGAAAAAGGCGAAGCGCAACAGCTTGCGGCGTAACCAACTGTGTGTATGAATCAACGGACTGGGCCATATTGGGATCAGATGTCGGCTCAGAGTCGTTCAAGCTGGAACCGCGATTGAATTGCCCACCCCAGAATTGCAACGCCAGTAAGGCGCAGCTTGCGTTGACTGCTGCAAAAACCAGGCTGGTACTGAGCAGCCCCAAATTCGGAACAAAAAAGAACACTGCGAGCAAGAGGCCCGCCATTGCACCTGCCGTATTGGCAGCGTAAACACTACCCAGCGCTTGACTGTCACCTGGCCTTAGCAATCGCTCCATGGCAGGCAGCGTAGCGCCCATTGCCAATGTGGCCGGCAGCAAAGTAATTAAAGGAATGAAAAAAGCCAGAGCCCAATGCCAAATTGCCGACGGTTCAGCGCCAATCCACTGAGACAAATGCGGTAAAACAATGGGAGACAAAAACGCAACCAGAAGAGCCCAAATGCCAATTAAAGCTTCCAGACCGGCATACCAGCGACCCGGGTTAGGGCTGCGTTCTAGCCGGTGGGCCAGCAAGAAAGAGCCTGCCGAAATGCCACCAAAGAAAGCCGCCACGACCGAAAGTACCGCAACAATCTCATGACCTAACGCCAAGCCAAACTGCGCAGTCCAGACCATTTGCCAAACTAATCCGCAGGCTCCAGATGCAAACATCAGCAGAATTGCGAGCCTTGATTGAGCGTGCCCCGCCATCAGCGGCACCGGCGCCTTGGGCGTTATAGAACTCTCTGCTGTCAAAACATGTACTTTCAAAAACAAAAAACCCGGCCAATGGCCGGGTGTGCAAATCCGGAGCCCGGACTTGCACCTCTAACAGTACGCTTTATTTGGCGCCTACAACCTTGATTGAGTTGGTGACTTCAATGTAAACAGGGTTGCTGTAAAACCACAGGTCTGCCCATGCAGCGACATCCAAGCTGGAGTACTTGACGCCGGCGACGGTCCGCATGTGCGCTGGACACGCTGCATCAGCGCAAACTACTTTGCCGGGTGTTTGGTCCTCACCCTTGGCCGCGTCAACAAACGGCGCCAAGTCATAGTCGTTCAAGGGGTTACCGTTCGCATCTGTTTCAAATGGCGTGGATGCGGGCAAGTTGGTACCGCGCAAACGAACGTACT
>CAIODE010000523.1 GCA_903856875.1 uncultured Burkholderiales bacterium | reverse complement strand
ATGGTCAACGTGGGCGATGATGGCAATGTTGCGGATTTGTTTTGTCATGCTAAGGTCTTCTCCAAAATTGATTGAATTTCTAGGGGGCTTAATAAGCGCCCAGGAATAAGTTCACCGGCTTTCACGTGTGCAGAGCCCAAAAGGGCGTGTGGTGATTCGCCGTACACAGCGACATGCAGGTTGTCGGGCCAATCGCCACGACGGCGCACGCCGCTTAAGAATCTGCCAGCATCATCAGCGGGCAAGGTGACAGGGGTATGACCGTCGAGCAAGGCATCGACAGACAACAATTTATTTTCGCGCTCCGCTTCACTCAAAGCTTCTAACTCTTGAAGGCTGACGCATTCTTTGGCCACAAAGGGGCCCGTTTGAACACGGCGCAACGCACTCAAATGCGCGCAGGTGCCAAGCGCTACTGCAATGTCTTCACCCAAAGTTCGGATGTAGGTGCCCTTGCTGCAAGTCACCCTGATTTTCAAACGACGTTGCTTGTTTTCAGGCGCAAGTTCTTCTAAAGCCAAAGCATGAATGACGATATGACGAGCTTCGCGTTCGACTTCGATGACGGCACTTTCATAGTCGTACAAGGCCTTGCCGTATTTTTTCAAAGCGCTGTACATGGGTGGTATTTGCTCTAACGGCCCCGTGAATTGAGTTTGAACTTCTTGCAATTGGGCAGGTGTGAAACTCACTGGCTTTTCTGCAATGACTTCACCTTCCAAATCGCCCGTACTGGTTTGAACACCCAAAACAGCAATGGCCTCATAGGTTTTGTCAGCGTCTAAATGCAACTGACTGAATTTGGTGGCAGCACCAAAGCACAAGGGCAAAACTCCCGTGGCCAATGGATCCAAAGTACCTGTGTGTCCTGCCTTCTCGGCGCGCAAGAGCCACTTTGCTTTTTGCAAGGCGTCGTTACTCGACAAACCATATGGTTTGTCTAACAAAAGCACCCCATGCACAGGGCGCCGTTGCACCCTGGTGCGTGGCGCGTTCATGTCAGGCCTCGTCTTTAGAACGTGAAGCCACTGCCTTGGAGATCAAGGCATTCATGTCGGATGCGCGCTCAGTGGTGCGATCAAATATGACATGAAGCGTTGGAACAGTGTGAATTTGCAAACGCTTGAACAAGCCATTTCGCAGAAAGCCAGCGGCAGCATTCAAGCCTTCTGTGGCTTCCTCAGGCTTGCCAGTGATGAGGCTGAAGAACACCTTGGCATGCGCGTAATCGGGCGTGACTTCGACTGCATTCAAAGTGACCATGCCCACACGGGGATCTTTGAGCTCGCGCGCAATCAGCTCCGACAGATCCCTTTGGATCTGGTCGGCCACGCGGAATCCGCGATGGGCTGAGCTGGTAGGTTTGCGAGCCATGGTGACTTAGTTTTCGACTGATGGGTTGAATTAAATCGTCCGGGCGATTTCTTTGACTTCAAAGAACTCCAGTTGGTCGCCCACTGAAATGTCGTTGTAGTTTTTGAGTTTGATACCGCACTCGAAGCCTTCTTTGACTTCGCGAACGTCGTCTTTGAGGCGTTTGAGTGAATCAATGTCGCCGGTATAGATCACCACGTTGTCGCGCAATAAACGGAACTTGGAAGAACGCGTAACCTGACCGGTGGTGACCATACAACCCGCAACCGTACCAATTTTGGAAGCCACAAACACGGTCCGAATTTCGGCCATGCCAATGACTTCTTCTTTTTGCTCGGGTGCCAACATGCCTGACATAGCGGCTTTCAGTTCATCCACAGCGTCATAAATGATGTTGTAGTAATTGATGCTGACGCCATTGCTTTCGGCTTGTTTGCGCGCGCCTGCATCGGCACGCACATTAAAGCCAATGACGACCGCTTTGGATGCGATGGCCAAATTGATGTCGGACTCGCTAATTCCACCCACAGCGGCATAGACCAATTGAACTTTGATCTCGTCGGTAGAGAGTTTGAGCAAAGAAGCGGCCAAGGCTTCTTGCGAACCTTGTACGTCTGCTTTGACAATGATGGGCAAAGTTTTGACTTCGCCCGCACTCATGTCAGTGAACATGTTTTCCAACTTGGCGGCTTGCTGCTTGGCCAGTTTGGTATTGCGGAATTTGCCAGCACGGTAAGTGGCAATTTCACGGGCGCGACGTTCGTCACTGAGCACCATGAATTCGTCACCGGCTTGCGGCACTTCAGTCAGACCTTGGATCTCAACAGGAATGGAGGGGCCTGCCGATTTGATGGCCTTGCCGTTTTCATCCAACATGGCTCGAACACGGCCAAATGTTTGACCCGCTAACACCACATCGCCCGTAGACAAAGTGCCCGACTGAACAAGAATAGTGGCCACAGGACCACGACCTTTGTCCAAACGCGCTTCAATGACCAAGCCTTTGGCAGCTGCCGCGACAGGCGCCCTGAGTTCTAGCACTTCAGCTTGCAACAAAACTTGTTCTAACAAGGCATCAATACCAGCCCCCGTTTTAGCAGAAACACCCACGAAAGGTGATTCACCACCAAACTCTTCAGGTACCACTTCTTCTGCCACCAATTCGCCTTTAACGCGATCAAGGTTGGCATCGGGTTTGTCAATTTTATTAATGGCCACAACGATAGGAACACCCGCAGCCTTGGCATGCTTGATGGCTTCTTTGGTTTGCGGCATCACGCCGTCATCGGCGGCAACCACCAAGATCACAATGTCGGTGGCTTGTGCACCCCGTGCACGCATGGCCGTAAACGCTTCGTGGCCAGGCGTGTCTAAGAAGGACACCATGCCACGGGCTGTTTCAACGTGGTAAGCGCCAATGTGCTGGGTAATACCCCCGGCTTCGCCAGACGCCACTTTGGCACGGCGAATGTAGTCAAGCAGTGAAGTTTTGCCATGATCGACGTGACCCATGACGGTCACCACTGGCGCACGTGGCAACAAGGGTGCATCGCTTTGTGACACTTCTTCATCGGTAAATGCTTCGGGGTCGTCTAGCGCAGCAACAACGGCTTTGTGGCCCAACTCTTCCACCAAAATCATGGCGGTGTCTTGGTCCAAAGGCTGATTGATGGTGACCATCTGGCCCAATTTCATGAGCTGCTTGATAACCTCAGACGCCTTGATAGCCATCTTGTGAGCCAACTCGGCCACGGTGATGGTTTCTGGCACATGAACTTCAATGACGCGAGTTTCTGCAGGTGCTGCTTGCACATGCTCTTCGCGATCGCGCTCGTTGCCTCTGCGGTTTTTAGGACCACCGCGCCAGTTGTTTCGGCCAACGCCACCACTGGTATCGCCACGTGTTGGAATGGCTTTCTTCTTTGCAGGATCACCCGCCCAGCTTGATGAAAGCTTGGCAGATTTAACCTCCTTGTTGCCGCCTGGCGCAGCATCTTTGGCCTCTGTGGGCACGGCTGCCTTTTTAGAAGCAGCACCTGGAACTTGAGCTGGCTTGTGCAGCGTTCCTTTAGCGACTTTAGGATCAACTTTAGGAACTTCTTTAGCAGGTGCCTTTTTAGCCGGACCGCTCATCATGGCTCGAATGGCTTCTGCTTCTGCCAGTGCTTTATTACGTCGCTGGTTCAGATCACGCTCACGAACTGCCTCATCTTCGATGATCGCTTTGGCATCAGCATCAGCCTGATCTTCTTCAGCTTTGATCTTGGCAGCCTTATCGGCTTTGACCAAGGCAGCTGCATTCACGCTGTCGCTTTCAGCAGTTTGGGCAATAGAGGGATCAACGGGCTTAGAAGCCGCATTGATACTGTCTGCCTCGTGCTGAGCCGCGGCGGCCTTGGCGCTGCGAATGGCAGCAGCTTGTGCAAAAAGCTCTTCAGGTGATTGCGCTACAGCGCCTCCATCGGATTCAGTTGATTGCTTGGCTTTGGCCTCTTCACGCTTGGCCAGTTCCTTGGCTTCACGCTCGCGGCGTTTTTCAGCCAATTCTTCTTCTTGACGCCTTAATAACTCCGCTTGACTGCGGGCTTCCTCTTCGCGCCTTGCCAATTCAGCATGATCGATCAAAGGCGCGGTGGGTTCAGCAGCCTGCGTGACAATCGTTTCAGCTTCATCATCGCGTTTGATGAATGTGCGTTTTTTACGCACTTCAACTTGGATGGTTCTTGCTTTGCCTGTGGCATCGGCTTGTTTGATTTCGCTGGTAGATTTTTTCACCAACGTGATCTTTTTACGCTCGCCAGCGACTGTGCCATGGCTGGCTTGCAAATAGCTCAAAAGCTTTTGCTTGTCGTTTTCAGTCAGCGCATCGGTGGCCGCTGACTTGTCGACACCAGCCGAGCGCAATTGCTCTAGCAAAGTATCTGGTGATTTTTTGAGTTCGCTAGCGAACTCGGCGACAGTATTACTGGACATATGGGGTTCTAGCCTCCTTGAGATTAGGCCTGACCAGTGAACCAATGTTCACGGGCTTTCATGATCAGGGCGGTGGCTTCACCATCGGTTTGTCCGGTGATGTCGGTCAGTTCGTCAGTGGCCAAGTCGGCCAAGTCGTCACGTGTATTGACGCCCGCTTCAACCAATTTGGCAATCAGCTCAGGGGTTAGGCCTTCAAGATCGCGAAGATCTTGAGAGACATCTTCAACACTTTCTTCTCGCACAATTTCTTGTGTGAGAAGAGCGTCTTTGGCGCGGGTGCGCAGTTCGTTCACAGTATCTTCATCGAAGCTGTCAATCTCCAACATTTCTTGAATAGGCACATAAGCTACTTCTTCCAAGCTTGTGAAACCTTCTTCAATCAGGATGTCTGCAATTTCTTGATCGACATCCAATTTGTCCATAAACAACGCGCGAATACCGGTTGTTTCTTCCGCTTGTTTTTGAGCAGATTCGGTGGCATCCATGATGTTGATTTTCCAACCGGTCAGGTCAGAAGCCAAGCGAACATTTTGTCCGCCACGGCCAATGGCTATAGCCAAGTTCTCTTCATCAACCACCACGTCCATGGCATGTTTTTCTTCATCAACCACAATTGATTGAACGTTGGCAGGCGCCAAGGCACCAATGACAAATTGTGCAGGGTCTTCACTCCAAAGCACAATGTCAACACGCTCGCCAGCCAATTCGTTGGTAACGCCATTGACACGTGTACCGCGAACACCTACGCAGGTGCCTATAGGATCAACGCGTTTGTCATGAGACAACACAGCAATCTTGGCGCGTGAACCGGGGTCGCGTGCACAAGATTTGATCTCTAACAAGCCTTGTTCAATTTCAGGAACTTCTTGACTGAAAAGTTCAATCATGAATTCGGGTGAGGAGCGTGACAAGATGATGGGCGCACCGCGCAAGGTGAGGTCGACTTCCATGATCATGGCGCGAACGCGATCGCCATTGCGAAGATTCTCTTTGGGAATCATTTCGCTGCGACGCAAGCGGCCTTCAACACGACCAGACTCGACAATGATGTCGCCCTTGTCCATGCGCTTGACGGTACCGACCAAAATTTTCTCACCGCGCGCCATGAACTCGTTGAGTAACATTTCGCGCTCGGCATCGCGAATCTTTTGCAAGATAACTTGTTTGGCCGCCATGGCGCCAATGCGGCCAATGGGCAACGATTCAACGGACTCTTCGATGTACTCGTCAACTTCAATGTCCGCAATTTGCTCGACAGCTTCAAACAGCAAGATTTCTTGGTCAGGCAATTGCAAGCCGGCTTCATCTGGCACCACATGCCAACGGCGGAAAGTTTCGTAGTTACCGCTGTCACGGTCAATGGCCACGCGAATATCGACGTCGCCTTCGTAAAGCTTTTTGGTGGCTTGGGCTAAAGCAGATTCAACGGCACCAAAGACGATGTCACGTTCTACGTTCTTTTCACGTGAGATGGCTTCAACCAGCATCAACAGTTCGCGGTTCATGTTATTTCTCTCCTAAGTCTGTTTTGGGCTTACGGCCCTTGAAATCAACCACTGGCGCGAGACGCGCCTCTCTTAATTCATTCAAATAAAAGCCAAGTACCTGCATCGGCACTGGCGGACGATTCTTGCTCACACGAGCACCAGGCTTTGGCTCTGGTGCATCTGACCAAACAATTTGCCATGTATTTTCGGCATCGGCTTTTTCAAGCGTTCCCCGGAACTTCTTGCGCGTGGCATTGACCAAACCTGCAGCAGCCTCACCCATGGGGGCCTTCAGCGTGATGTCAATCAACTCACCTTCAAAACGAGTCAAATCTTTTTCATTGCGCAAAGGACGATCAATACCAGGCGATGACACTTCTAATCGACGGTATTCAGCACCATCCACTTCAAGAGCAAACATCAATTGCCGATTGACCTTCTCACAATCTTCAACAGTGACCAAGGGTATTTCAAATCGGTCCACACCCTCTTGCCAAGGGTTGTCGATGGTGATGCGCACAAGACCGCCGGCTGAGCGTTCAATCTCAACCAGCTCGTACCCTAATCCGGCTACGGTTTCTTCAACAATCTGCTGCAATGCCACGCGAAATGGATCTTTTTAAAAAGGGTTGACTCAAAATTTGTTCATTTTTCACACGACTTTGAAGCAGTAAAAAACCCTGCTCACTAATCGATCGACCAAAAAAAAACGGGCGGTGAAAACCCGCCCGTTTGGTCGTGAAGTTCGCATTCTAATCCATAAATACTTGATTTGGAACGATTTTGTTGGAAAAAAGCGGCACCTTAAGCCAGTGCTGAGTTCAGTTGAGGGACGGCTGAAAGCAATGTTTTTGTATACATTGCCTGCGGATTGTTCAAAATTTGAGAAGCATCCCCAATTTCCACAATTTCCCCAGCATGCATGACTGCGACTCTGTCAGCCAAATAAGCCACAACCCCTATGTTGTGGGTCACAAAAAGGAAACTGACACCCAGCGAATCTTGAAGCTCTCTGAGCAAGTTCAAAATTTGAGCCTGTACGGACACATCCAGTGCCGATGTAGGTTCATCGCAAACGATCAAACTTGGCTTGACGGCCAAGGCCCTGGCAATGGCGATCCTTTGACGCTGACCGCCTGAAAACTCGTGAGGGTATCTGTCTAGGGCATCCTTACGCAGCCCCACCTGGTCCATCAAAAGTTTCAAGTCAGCCTGACGCTGTTCTGAAGGCCACTCGGGGTGAAGGCTCTTCATGCCCTCCTCCAATATTTCCTGAACTCGCATCCGAGGATTCAAGGAGGCAAAGGGATTTTGGAAAATGATTTGCAGCTGACGCCGTGACGCCATCAGGTCGCGTCCTTTTAGCTGGAACAAATTTTGACCCTGAAGGACCGCAGCGCCAGACACTTGGGTTTGAGGCGTGAGCAATTGAAGCAGTGCTTTGCCAATGGTGGTTTTACCGCACCCGGACTCGCCCACCAGCGCCAAAGTTTGGCCTTTTTGAATGTCGAAACTGACATTTTTAACGGCCTGAAACGTTTGACGCCCCCCCATTACGCCGCCGCCCATTGAATAAGTCACAGACAGGTTTTGTACTGAGAGCAAGACCGAATCGTCAACAGACAAAATGCTTGAACGATCAAGCAAGGGTGGAAGTGACAGGGCTTGCAGTCCGACATCATGAACCCTGACGCATCGAACATGGTGCTCTTCAGTCAAGGCCGTCATGGGGACTGATTTTTCAACACATGACTCCGTTTGATAGGGACATCTTGGCGCAAAGCGACAGCCTTGAAAAACTTGCGTCAAAGGAGGCACAGTGCCGTGGATGGCCGCCAATTGACGGCCCCTTAAATCTTCACCTGGCAATGCCTGAAGCAGCAGCTTGGCATAAGGGTGCGATGGGCGGACAAAAAAATCTGCAGCTGAAGCGACTTCTACAATTTGGCCGGCATACATCAAGGCTACTTGGTCTGCCATGCCACTGACAACCGCCAAATCATGGGTGATGAGAAGCATGGCCATGCCGCGCTCCTTTTGAAGGCTTTTTAGCAAGTCCAAAATTTGGGCTTGAATGGTGACATCAAGCGCTGTTGTGGGCTCGTCAGCGATCAACAAATCAGGCTCTGCCGCCAAGGCGATGGCAATCATGACCCTTTGCAATTGCCCTCCAGACATTTCAAAGGGGTAACTGCCCATTCGCCTTGCAGGCTCTGGCAAGCCTACCTTGATGAGCCATTCAATGGCTCGGGCATGAGCCGCCTCCCCCTTTAAGGAAGTGTGCTGGAAAATCACTTCTAAAATTTGATCGCCCACCGTCATGACCGGATTTAAGCTGGTCGAAGGCTCTTGGAAAATGATAGAGATGCGGCGTCCACGAATGGCGCGCATCTGATTTTCACTCAGTTGGAAAACATCCACATCCGATAAGTTAACTTGTCCACTTTGAATCAATGCATTGTCAGGTAACAGACGAAGCAAAGAAAGCGCGGTCATGGATTTACCGCAACCAGATTCGCCGACCAATGCAAAGGTTTGGCCTTTTTGAAGCGTCAAATTCAGTGCATCTACAGCGCGGGCCAAACCCGACTCAGTTTGCAAATCAACCACCAAGTTTTTCACATTCAGTTGCTGGGTCATGCTGCCACCTCTTGCGTTGGGGCTGCTGATGAACTTGCACTGCGTAGCCTGGTTCGAGGATCGAAAGCGTCTCTGATGGCGTCAGCCAGTAAGTTGGCACTGAGCACAATCAGGAACATGAAGCCAAAGGCAGTTGTCAATGTCCACCAAACCAAAGGCGTTGCCGCCAATTCAGCGCGAGCGGTGTTGATCATGACGCCAAAACTGGCTGTCTTTGGGTCAACACCCACGCCAACATAGGACAAAACAGCCTCAGCCAAAACAAAGCTAGAAAATTGCATCACGGTATTGATCAGCACCAAGTGCATCAAGTTGGGAATGATGTGACGCCATAAAACGCGAGGCGTTGAGACACCAAAAGCTCGTGCAGATTGGATGTATTCCAATTCGCGCAATTTCAAAGTTTCCCCGCGAACCAGTCGACACAAACCCGTAAACGAGGTGATCCCTAAGATGAGACATAAGAAAAACAATCGCGCATCGGCGCGTTCTAAAGATGTTTCGAAAACACCCTGATTTTTGTCAATGAACACTTGAAGAAGCAAAACGGAGGCTGCAATCAAAAGGACGTCTGGAATCGATGCAAGGAGGGTGTACACATATTGAATAACCTCATCCACCCAACCACGCAAATAGCCCGCCGTAACCCCGAGCAGAAGCGCCAATGGCAATACCACCAAGGTTGTTAAACCACCAATGACCAAGGCAGTTCGCACGCTTTTCATGGCAAAGACCAAAACAGAATTACCAGTTCGATCAGTGCCAAACACATGGTAGCCCTGTGAGAGAAAAACGACCCAGCAAATGGCCATGGTCATCAGTGTGAAGGTGATGGCCATTGAACGCCATGGCCACTCAGTTTGACCATTGATAAATTTAGAGGCAACCACTGCCAAGTTTTGCCGGCTTGAAATGGTGGCCATCAGCAGCCCTAGAACGAAGACCACAAGCACCATACAAGCGCCCCAACCCAGCGCAAAAACAGTTCGCCGTGAGACATCTTCTGAGAGTTGGACCTCAGGTTTTCCGAGATGCTGTCCTCCAAACCGCAAACGGGGATAGTCACGCACAGACACCCCATCTCGTTCAAAAGTTTCTTTTCTAAATGCAACAGCCGACAGCGGTTCTGAATAACTCCGCTCTCTGGCTGCGGCAAGCGGCTGCAATATTTGATCGAGCACTGAATTGGCTTCGGATGAATACTGTTTGGCCTGACTTGGCGCAGATGGCAAAACTTGCCTGTAATGAATAGAGTCTGCAAGAGCCACCAACAAAAAGAAACCCAATACCATGATGCTGACCATGGCCACAGGGCGTTTCATGGCCAATCGCCAATTGGCTCTGAGGTTTCGATCTGAACGCACTTGCCAGATGTACCAAAGTACAAACAACAAGATGGCATAGACAAAAATATCGGTTAACAAGAATACGGGTTGCATGGTGCGCTTACTGCAAACGAATGCGTGGATCAGCCAAGGTGTAGCTGATGTCGGTCAAAATCAAACCAAGGATGTACAAAAATGAACCTATGAAAACCATCGCTCGAACGATGGCGAAGTCTTGGCCTGCAATGGCTTCAATCAGATAACTGCCTAATCCTGGAATGGCAAAAAATGATTCTGTGATCAAACTGCCCATGAACAGCAGAGGAATGACGGCCACAGAGGCACTCAAAATGGGGATGAGTGCATTTCGCAGTACATGAACCAAAAGAACTCTGCTTTCAGACAAGCCTTTGGAACGTGCGGTTCGGACATAGTCCTTGCCGATCTCCTCCATGAACAGCGTTCGGTTAAATCGAACTTCACCGCCCAGGCGAGACAAAATACCCACAGCAATGGGCAGCACCAAGAAGCGCCAAGCGTCCATGCCGGGGGCAAAGCCAGATACGGGCATGAGCTGAAGAACGCGCGAGAACATGAACTGCCCCATCACGATAAAGAACAGGGAAGAGATGGACATGAAGACCACACACAAAACGGTACCCCAAAAATCAAGGTAAGTGGCACGGAAAAACGCCAAGCCCAGTGCCAAAACAATTGATACGCCTAGGCCAACCACGAAGGTTGGTAAAGCCAAAGCGATAGAAGGCCCAGCACGCCTGACTATTTCAGACGCAATGTCACGACCACTGTCTGCACGACCAAAGTCAAAAGCAAACATACGCAAAGAACTGTCCAAAAATAAGGTATTGCTAACTTGTGCGATGCCCTGCTCTTTTTCATTGAAGAACAAAGGACGGTCATAGCCTCGTTCTGCTTTCCATTTTTCGATGGCATCCGGTGTTACGCGTTTACCGCCCAATTGCATGCGGGCCATGTCGTCTGGCGTGTTCACTTTAAAGAACAACACAAAGGTGAGTAAGTTGATGCCAATCAAAATGGCAAAGCCATAGGCCAATTTGCGTGTTAAAAATCGAAACATCACAAACTCCTTGGTGTGGCAACGCCCGTTTGGACGGCACGCTGTGATTGGCGCCTACGCCAAGCTCGCCATGCAGGCCAAGCCACCGCGAGCAACAAGAGAGGTAACACGGCAACAGGCCACCAAATGGCTTGATTCCACTCTTTGATTTTGCGGGATCGAAGCGTCGCATCAATTTTTAAATAGGGCAAGTTGTCGCGAATGATGTTGGAGGGCTTGCCATTGCCAACCCACTGATGGTAGGCGCCACCAAACTCTTCAGACCAGCCATACAGCATGGGCATTTCATCTTGCATGATCTCAATCATGCGCGCGATCATGGCGGCTCGTTCGGGCGTATCTTCTAAGTCCTTCATGCGGTCGAACAACTGATCGTATTCAGGGTGGGCAAAATTGCCTGAGTTTTCACCGTCAAACTTGGCCTTAGAGTTTGGACCGTACAGCAAGAATAGGAAATTTTCTGGATCAGGATAATCTGCCAACCAGCCCCAGAAGAAAAATTGGGCAGACCCTTTTCGCATCTTGTCTTGAAAACGGTTGTAGTCTGTATTGCGTATTTCAATTTGAACATTGAGCTTGGCAAATTGCTTTGAAACCCAATCTAAGCGAGCTTTATAGCCAGGCCCCACGCCTTGCGTGTCATAGTTCAACACCAAGGGCTGCCCTGTTTTGAGATCGCGGCCATCCGGATAACCTGCTTCAGCCAATAATTTTTTAGCAACTTCAATTGACTTTCGCTTGAATTTGCCATCTGGCATTTTGTCGTAAATGACTGGATTGGGATTGGACAGGTTGTTGCCAAACAAACCAGGCACCACCACACTGTGATTCACCTTGGCGCGGTCATCTTCAAAGATGGAGACATACTCTTCAAAATCAAAGGCAATGGCCAATGCTTGTCTCAGTTTTTTATTGCGAATTTGGTCTTCAGGTGTTTTACCCAAGCCAACGACGGGATCTAGCCAATTGAATCCAAAGTGCCAAAAACCGACTTGGATGGT
>CAIODE010000522.1 GCA_903856875.1 uncultured Burkholderiales bacterium | reverse complement strand
TGTGTGAAGCAACGATTTGTTCTGTAGTCATCATGATTTCTCCATTAATTAAAAAAGTTTAAAACTCTAAAAGTCTCAAGGGACTGCTCTGAACCGGCTTTGCTTGACGCTTTGCCTAACATCTTGTTGCAGTGCAGCATGGGTTGGATTTTAGGGGCTCTGAAACCATTTACAAGGGTTTTTTTGTTGCAATGCAGCATTTTAGAGTCGGCGTTCTAGAAATTGAAATCAAGCCGGAAAGGTCACAATTCAGCCATGAAAGCTTTCTATTCGGACCACTTTGTGTTGCCTTTGCCAGAGGGGCATCGATTTCCCATGGCCAAGTACAGCATGCTGCGAAACAGAATGGCCACGGCCATTCAAGAGGTGCAAATGCTACAAGCGCCAGCGGCCACGGATGGCGAGTTGGCCCTAGCTCATACACCTGAATACGTTCAGGCAGTCAAATCGGGAAGTCTGAGCCCGCAAGCTCAAAGGGAAATAGGATTTCCCTGGACACCGGCCATGGCAGAGCGCTCGCTTCGGTCTGTGGGCGCTTCAGTGGCCGCAGCCCGGGTGGCCATCAAAGAGGGCATTGCGGGCAACTTGGCCGGAGGCACACACCATGCCAGTGCTGCGCAAGGGGGAGGATTTTGTGTTTTCAATGACATTGCCGTGACGGCCAGGGTACTCCAGATGGAGCATTTTCGGGTTTCCAAGCAAGCTCTGAGGGTCATGGTGGTCGATTTGGATGTTCACCAGGGCAATGGCACGGCCAGTATTTTTGCGGAAGATGCCAGTGTTTTTACCTTGTCCATTCATGGTGAAAAGAACTTTCCATTCAGGAAAGTCAACAGCGATCTGGATGTAGGTTTGCCAGACGGTTGTACCGATCAAGCCTATTTAGAAGCTTTGGAACAAGCCCTTGCGCAGGCATCAAGTCGCTTTTCGGCCGACTTTTTAATCTATTTGGCCGGTGCCGACGCGCATGAGGGAGACCGGCTTGGCAGGCTCAAGCTGACGGAGGCTGGCATGGCGGCCAGGGACCAAAGAGTGTTTGATTGGGCTCAAGAAAAAAAAGTACCCATGATCATCTGCATGGGGGGTGGCTATGGCCATGACCTAGAGACCACCGTGGCGGTGCAAATGAACACATGGCGATTGGCGCATTTGCACTGGCTTCACTGGCAAAATCGAAGCTTTTGACAAAGCATCACCCAAATCCAAAATGGACAGTACCAAACCGCAAGCGATGCCTCGAAGTGAGTACCGCGCTTTTCGCCCCATCACCACCCGATGGATGGACAACGACGTGTATGGCCATGTGAACAATGTTGTTTACTACAGCTGGTTTGACACTGCGGTCAATGCACACCTGATTGAACAAGGTGTGTTGGACATTCACCAAGGTGAAACCATTGGCTTGGTGGTAGAAACGCAATGCAATTATTTTGCGTCGCTCGCATTTCCTCAGACCATCGAGGCTGGTATCAGGGTGGCGCATCGCGGCACATCCAGTGTGAAATACGAAGTGGGCTTGTTTGCAAAAGATGCGCCGCTTACTGCGGCATGCGGGCACTTTGTTCATGTCTATGTCAACAAACAAACTCGCAGGCCTCAGGCCCTGTCTGAATCATTTATCAAAGTCTTGGAGGCACTCTCATGAAAGAACTCACTACAACCCAAGTGAGCACGGTTATCTCTGACCCTGGCAGCGTCGATGCTGCCATCTTGAGTCGATTTTCTACGCGAGCTTATTTGAACAAGCCAGTCGAGAAGTCTGTGTTGGAGGAATTGTTGCAAGTGGCAGCACGTTCACCCAGTGGCACCAACACGCAACCTTGGAAGGTGTATGTTCTGCAGGGCGCTGCCAAGGACAAATTGGTGAACGAAGTTTGTGAAGCACACAACGCCATGGCCGCCAATCCTGCATTGGCCGCTGAGCATGCAGAAGAATACGATTACTACCCCAGCAAATGGGTGAGCCCCTATATCGACAGGCGCCGTGAGTGTGGCTTTGGCTTGTATGGTGTGCTGGGAATTGGCAAGGGCGACAAAGACAAAATGCATTTGCAGCACCAACAAAACTACCGATTTTTTGGAGCACCTGTGGGCTTGATTTTCACGCTTGACAAGGTCATGGGCCGCGGCAGTTTGCTCGATTACGGTATGTTTTTGCAAAGTTTGATGGTGGCAGCCAGGGCTCGTGGCTTGCACACTTGCCCGCAAGCGGCGTGGAATAACTTTTCAAAAATCATCTACAAGCATGTGGGTGCGGGTGAGAACGAAATGATGGTGTGTGGCTTGTCATTGGGCTACGCCGATGAGGCTGCACTGGTGAATACTTTCAAGACCACGCGTGTCGACGCCAGCACCTTCACGCATTGGATTGAATGAGTTTTTGGCTTATTCAGTGCTTGAATGGTCTCAGCCATGCAAGCACATTGTTCATCATGGCTGCGGGATTGACGCTGGTATTTGGCGTCACCCGCATTGTCAATTTTGCGCATGGCAGTTTTTACATGCTGGGTGCATTGATCGCTGGCACCCTGGTCACCCAATGGCTGCCTGCTTGGTCTGAGCAAGGCACCACCTACTTGTTGGCCATGATGATGGGTGCTACTGCGGCAGCCTTGTTAGGCGGCCTTACTGAGATTTTTTTATTGAGGCCTTTGCGTCATTCGCCGCCGCTATATCCTTTGGTGGCCACCTTTGGTTTGAGTTTGGTCATTCACGATGTCTTACTGTGGGCTTTAGGGCCTGGTGAAGTTTTTGCGCCGCGGTTTCCGGGTTTAAAGGGCGCTGTTCAAGTCGGGGAAGATTTCTTTCCCCAATGGCAAATGGTGACCCTCTGTTTGGGTCCTGTTGTCTGGGGTGTGTTGCATGCACTGCTCACCCGAACCAAGTGGGGGCAACGCGTTCGCGCTGCCACGCAAGACAGAGACATGCTGGATGCCTTGGGTGTCAATCCAGCACCGCTCCTTTTGAGTGTGGTGGTTCTAGGTTGCGGCTTGGCGGGTTTGGCAGGTGCCTTGCAATTGCCAAGAGAGCCCGCAAATTTGCAAATGGATTTGCAAATGGTGGTGGAGACATTTGTGGTGGTGGTGATGGGGGGGCTAGGCAGCATTGCTGGCGCTTTTTTTGCGGCTATCTTAATTGGGTGTGTGCATGCTTTTGGCATTCACTTTTTCCCGCAAGCCACATTGGTTTTGGTATTTCTAACCATGGCCTTGGTGCTGGCCGTCAGGCCACAAGGTTTGATGGGGGAACTGCCAGGCGCAGCACCCCGTGAAAAGGTCATGCCATTTCAATTGGGTGGTGACAATCGATTTTTCAAATGGATCGGCTGGATGGTGTTGGCCGCTTTGGCCATGGTTCTGCTGTCGGCCGGTGAATACACACAAAGTGTCTTAGAAGATGTGCTCATCATGATGCTGTTTGGCCTGAGTTTGCAGTGGATGATGGCCTTGTCGGGGTGGGTTAGCTTTGGCCATGCAGCTTACTTTGGTCTTGGTGCATATGCTGCTGCTTTAAGTCATTTGCACTGGCACTTCAATGCGTTAGGGGCTGGCTTGGCTGGTGTTGCTGGGGCCATCTTGGCGGCTCTTTGTATGGGCAAACTGTTGCAGCGCAGTGCGGGCGTTTATTTGGCCATGTTGTCATTGGCGTTCGCTCAAATGGTGTGGGCCAGTGCCAGTCAATGGGTGTCGTTCACGGGTGGCGATAACGGCTTGATTGGCTTGCAGTTTTTCAAAGAGATGCCGCGTTGGATTTTTCAAGTCATCCTTATTTTGTTGTGCTTTGTGTCCTTGTTCGTTTTCTCTCGATTGATTCGTTCTAGTTTTGGTGCAGCCTTGCAGGCTGGGCGTGATGCGCCTCAAAGGGCGCAAGCCAGCGCATTGGATGTTGCGAACTTGAATCAGCGCGTATTTTTAATGAGCGCTGGCTTGGCGGGTTTGTCGGGCGCTTTATCGGCCATCAGCAAAGGCGCTGTCTTCCCCTCAGTGGCTTCTGTTTCTAATTCGGTAGATGCGTTGCAGGTCGTTTTATTGGGTGGGGTGCATCAGCTTTGGGGTGCATTTGCAGGAAGCCTCTTCTTGGTGGGGGTGGGCTCAGAAATAGGGCGTCACTTTGAATACTGGAGAGGTGGTTTGGGACTTCTCATCATGCTCTTGATGGTCTTTGCACCTGATGGAATTTTGGGGCTGAGAAAATTTGAAAAACACACAGGCATTCGAGCTCTATGAATACCGTATTGAGCGTCAAGGATCTGCGGCAAAGCTACGGCGGTGTTCAAGCGCTCAGGGGAGTGAGCTTTGAACTACAAGCTGGTGAATGTGTGGCCCTGATCGGGCCCAATGGCGCGGGTAAGTCAACCTGCTTTGCTTGTTTGGCCGGCCAACAAAAAGCTCTGGCTGGAAGCCTTGTGTGGCGAGGTCATGATTTACAGCAGTCGACTACTGAAATGCGGACCCGCTTGGGTGTAGCGCGAACTTTCCAAGTGGCGCAAGTGTTTGAAGCGCTGACAGTCCTGCAAAATTTGCAATTGATCTTGCAGGCTTCCAGCGGTGTTTCCATGCGCGATGTCTTGGATGAATGTGCGCTTGACAAAGCAATGCATTGGATTTCTAAAGCTGGTTTGATTGATCTGGGTAAAGAGGTGCTGCTATCACCAGCAGCAAGTCTTTCTTATGGTGGAAAAAAACGTTTGGAATTGACCATGGCCATGGCGGGTTTGCCAAATCCAAGCGAGGGCTTGCTACTGCTTGACGAACCCGCCGCAGGACTTGCACCAGATGAGCGTGCTGACATGATGGAGAGCGTCAAGCGCATGAGTCAAACGGGCACAACGGTTTTGTATACCGAACACAACATGGATGCTGTGTTTGGTGTGGCTGATCGTGTTTTGGTCTTGATTGACGGTCAACTGGTAGCACAAGGATCGCCGCAAGAAGTGGCTGCCCATTCAGTCGTGCGTGAAAGATATTTAGGTCAAAATTTTTCTCTGAACAAGGAGCCTGCTCGTGCTTGAGATTCAAAACCTCAATGCCAGTTACGGACAAGCACAAGTCTTGTTCAATGTGTCCTTCAGTGTTCCTCAAGGAAGCATGTTGTTGATTCGAGGCTTGAATGGCGCTGGAAAGTCCAGCTTGCTCAAGGCCGTGATGGGCCTGATGCCTCAGTCGACGGGCCACTTATTTTGGCAAGGTCAAGCTTTGCATCCATTAAGCCCACATCAGCGATCTCTTAAGGGCCTCGGCTACGTACCCGAAGACCGTCGTCTTTTTTCTGCGCTGACAGTTCTGCAGAATTTAGAAATAGCGACGCCTCGAATGCCAAAATGCAGGCCTGATGGGCAGCCTGGCCTCAAGCTTCAAGAAGTCTTGAACTTGTTCCCTTCGCTTTCAACCATGATGGATCGACCTGCGGCCCAAATGAGTGGGGGAGAGCAACAAATGCTGGCCATTGGCAGAACCTTGATGACGCAGGCTGATGTCCTGATTTTGGATGAACCTTGTGAGGGCATTGCACCCGTTTTGGTTCAAGCCATTGCGCGTGCTTTGTCAGCACTCAAGTCGCAGGGTTATACATTTTTGATTGCTGAGCAAAACCAGATCCTGACAGACATGGCAGACAAGGTGATGACCTTGTCAGGTGGGGTGATTCAGGACTGAAATAAACCTGATCATCACGTTTATCCTGATACCTTTGCGCCTCCAAATTGACTTGCTTCACGTACACTTCTGACAACCCCATCCATAAGCCCACCTTGACATGATCATTACCAGTTTGCTGGACACAGACCTCTACAAGTTCACCATGATGCAGGTGGTGCTGCATCAGTTTCCGGGTGCGCAAGTGGAGTATCGCTTCAAGTGCCGCAATCCAGGTGT
>CAIODE010000521.1 GCA_903856875.1 uncultured Burkholderiales bacterium | reverse complement strand
TGGTACAAAAACGGGCCCAACACTGCGGCTGTAGCGTAGCGATGTGCAAGCGCAGAAGCGGTATGGCCTAAGCCACCTGTTAAGCCGGTGGGCAAAATCAGACACCACATGAACCATCCGTTTGGCGTTTGCCAGAACCAAATGGCAAAAGGCGCCAACAGCAGCGACGGCACAGCAGCAGAAGCCAATTGAGTTGAAATGGGGTTATCGTTGCTGGCCAAACGGCGCGTCATTAAATTGAAGGCTGCATACAACAAAGCATTGAAGATGCTGAGAAAAATAGCAGGATGAAAACCGTTGCTGCCGGGCCGAATGATGACCAACACACCTGCGAAACCTATGCCAATGGCAGCCCACCGCTTAGCGTCAAGTCTTTCGTGAAGCAGCCAAGCTGAAATGAGTGCAATCAAAATTGGCACTGAAAACTGAACTGCACCCGTTTCGGCAAGCTGCAAATATTGCAAAGCAAAAAAGTTAAGCCCTGTCATGAGGGCCAACATCACGCCGCGCAACAATTGCAAGCGGAGGTTATTGATCTTGAACAAGCTCACACCCATCGAGGGCATGAAAATAGCGGTGGTCAATAAAGTGTGAAACACAAACCGCAACCAAACCACTTGCAAAACAGGCAAGCTTTCAACCAGCCACTTGGCGCTGGTGTCTAGCACGGCAAACATCAGGGTGGTGACCGTGACAAGAGCAATGCCGATTTGACGATGGCGAGCCGTGTCGGAGAAAAGTTGGGACATTGCAAATTGGATCGCAAGAATGACAATCCCTAATGTAAAGCATATGCCATTTCAATTAGGGGACATTCAATCAGGGTCACAATTGTTTTCATCGCTCAAAAATGCTGTAATTACCACCATCAGCGCCCCACTCATTCGCTTTAAACCGTGCACCACACTATCCCCCTCTTCCCCCTCTCACATGGCTTGTTTCCCGATGGCATGCTGCCCCTACAAATTTTTGAAGTGCGCTATTTAGATCTGATCAAGCGATGCCATCAACAGCAACTGCCTTTTGGCGTGGCCTGGATCAAAGAAGGCAGCGAAGTTCAAGTGCCCGGCCAAGTACCCTCCCTGCACCAAGTGGGGTGCATGGCTCACATTAGAGAATTTGAGCAAGTACAGCCCAACTTTTATCGCGTCTTGTGTCAGGGCGGATTGCGCTTTGAACTGCATGACGTACAACCCGGCCCCTACGGCGTGTGGCAAGGCAGCGTTTCATATGTGCCGCAAGATCCAGAAGTTGAATTGCCCGCCACCCATCAAACTCATGCCGACCGACTTGGCAAAGTGATTGCATCTGCTCAGAAACAAGGTGTGATTGACAAGCTACCCATTTTTGCGCCCTACCACCTTGACCAATGCGGTTGGCTGGCCAATAGATATGCGGAGGCCATCCCTGTTAGCGCCTTAAACAAACAGCAACTTCTTAGCGAGCTAGATCCCTTGAAACGACTGGAACAAGTTAACCAACTCATGCAGGATTTGTAAAAATTGGGGTCAGATCACAATTGTTTTTCCGACGCAATTGCAGCTAGATTGCAATATTTGAAGGCGAAAAAAAAGCACCATAAATAAGGTACTTGATTTAATTGAAGATATTGGTAGGCGCGATTGGAC
>CAIODE010000520.1 GCA_903856875.1 uncultured Burkholderiales bacterium | reverse complement strand
GGCGGTGATCGCTTCGAAGGCCGTGGCGATCGTTTTGAAAACCGTGCACCAGCTCCTCGTTTTGAAGGTCGCGGCGATACACGTCCAGAAGCACGCTTTGAGCCTCGCGGCGACTTCCGCGGCGAACAACGCAGCTTCGCGCCTCGCAGCGAAGCCCGCTTTGAACCCCGTGGCGATCAGCGTCAAGACGCACGTCCCGACAATCGCCCTGATTCACGCGGCGAAAACCGCTTCGACTCACGCGACAGCCGTGCCCCACGCGCACCAAGCCGTGACAATGCGCGCGGCGGTGCCAGCGATCGTCCTGCACGCGGCCCCAAAGTCATGGGTGCTGGCAACTTCAAGCCACACAATGCCGGTGGTCACGCAGCACCCAAGCGCACTGGCGCCAAAGTGTTGAAAATCACACGCGGTTAATTCTCGTTCCCCAAGTCCCTGCTAAACCAAGGGCGTAAAAAAAACCGCCTTGGCAAAAGCCTTGGCGGTTTTTTCATTAAGGCCCAGTGTAAGACCTCAGTGCTTGATTTACGCTGCTGCTGCAGTTGTTTTAGCAGCGCGTTGTGGCAACTTTTCTTTGATACGTGCAGACTTGCCGCTGCGATCACGCAAATAGTACAACTTGGCGCGGCGAACATCGCCACGGCGTTTGACTTCAATGTTGGCAATCAGGGGGCTGTATGTTTGGAACGTACGCTCCACGCCTTCACCGCTTGAAATTTTGCGAACGGTGAAACCACTGTTCAAGCCGCGATTGCGCTTGGCAATCACAACACCTTCATAAGCCTGAACGCGCTTGCGTGTACCTTCAACCACGTTGACGCTAACGATCACGGTGTCACCAGGCATGAAGTCAGGAATTGTTTTACCCAAACGGGCAATTTCTTCCATCTCGAGAGTTTGAATCAAATTCATTGTGAGCTCTTTCGTCTATCGATCTTGCACAACGCTACGCTAAAGGCAGCTTCTATGCTGATTTCACCTGGCCACAAAAGCCAAGATCAAACGCAACAGCCGCGGCGGGCAGAGGATCGAAAAGCCTTTGATTATATCTTTCTTTTTGGGCCATTTTAAGCCCTCACCACCCGAGGGCAAGCAAGTTAATCCGATTTGGACTCAACCAAGTCAGAAGCACCCAAACTAGATAAAAAGTTTTCATCTTGGGTGCTCAGTTTGCCTGCCAGCCTAGCAAGCAGAATCAAATCTGGCCTGTATTTTTGGGTTAACACCAAACTTTGTTGGCGGCGCCACCTGGCAATGTCAGCGTGATGCCCCGACATCAATACAGGCGGAACAGTGATGTCCTTCCAGACTTCGGGACGTGTGAAATGCCCACAATCTAACAAGCCATCAAGCGCGGGGTTAAAGCTGTCCATTTGATGACTGCCCTCGTCATTCAGCACGCCGGGCTGTAAACGCGCAACAGCATCTAACAGGGCGATGGCTGCAATCTCTCCGCCGGACAACACAAAATCACCCAGACTCACTTGAACATCAACATGCTGATCAATGAAACGCTGATCTAATCCTTCATACCGGCCGCAAATCAAGATGGCACCTTCACTTTGAGACCACTCTTCAACGCCAGCATGATTCAGGGGCTGACCCATGGGAGAAAACAAGACTACTGGCACAGATTTTTCAGAAGGGTTTTTGAGCGCCCTGTCTTGGCGAATGGCCTGCAAACATTTTTCGAGTGGTTCTGCCAGCATGACCATGCCTGGGCCGCCGCCAAAAGGACGATCGTCCACACGACGGTAAGTGCCATCGGCGTAATCGCGGAGTTGCCAAAGTTTCAGTTCGACGGCGCCCGTTTCAAAGGCACGTCGATTGATGCCTGAGCTGGAAAAAGGCGCGAAAAGTTCAGGGAACAGGGTGATGACGTCAAAGCGCATGACTTGCCATTACCCGCTCAATAGTCCAATTGCCAATCAACGGTGATCAAGCGGCCAGGCAGATCAACGTTGTCTACAAAGGCAGCAACAAAAGGGATCATGCGCTCTGAAGGAGGCTTGCCCTCTTCGTCCGAAGCCTGCGCTAAAACCAAAACTGTTTGAGGTCCTGTGGACATCAAATCTTTCACTTGACCCAGCGCCACACCTTCTCGGTTGACCACATCCAGACCTAGCAAGTCCACCCAATAGTATTCATCGGTGCCTGCCGTTGGAAAACTAGAGCGAGGCACAAAAATGCGAGCGCCTTTGAGCGCTTCGGCTTGGTTTCTGTCGGCCACGTCCAATGAACAGGCCACCACGGTGTCGGCATGGTCTTTGGCTTCTTG
>CAIODE010000519.1 GCA_903856875.1 uncultured Burkholderiales bacterium | reverse complement strand
GCTTTTTTCACAAAATAGGCGCATCTTTGTTAGATCGAACCATTTGCGCATCGGCCGGGGGCGAGGGCTTGGCGTACACCTTGGGCGGCAAGTTCGGCATGCAAACCGAATTCTTTTCCGAATCCAAATTGATTGTCATTTGGGGCAGCAATTCCATCGCCAGCAACATTCACTTTTGGCGTCGGTCCCAAGAAGCCAAACGCAATGGCGCCAAATTAATTTGCATCGACCCCCGAAAGAGCGAAACGGCCGAAAAATGCCACGTGCATTTGGCCATCCAACCAGGCACAGACGCCGCACTGGCCTTGGCCGTGATGCGCGAATTGGTTGTGAACGATTGGCTAGACCACGACTACATTGAAAAATACACCCTCGGATGGGACGCATTGCGTGAACGCGCCATGACTTGGACCTTGTCGCGAGCAGCAGAAGTTTGCGGCATTGAGGAATCCTTGATTCGAGACTTGGCCAAAGATTGGGGCACCACAAAGAAGGCTGCCATTCGCTTGAACTACGGCATGCAAAGGGTCAAGGGCGGCGCCAATGCCGTGAGGGCTGTGGCTTGCTTGCCAGCGCTCACAGGTGCTTGGCGAGACCGCGCGGGCGGCATGCTCCTCAGCAGTTCAAGCAATTTCAAAGTGAACAAAGTTGATTTGCATCGGCCTGATTTATTGGGCTCGCGCCGTCCTAGAACTTTGAACATGTCCACTTTGGGCAATGATTTGAATCATGTGGGCAGTGCCGAATGGGGCCCGCAAGTCAAAGCCTTGTTGGTCTACAACAGCAACCCCGTGTCCATTGCACCGCAGTCAGGCAAAGTGGTTCAAGGTTTTGCGCGTGAAGATTTGTTCACTGTGGTCATGGAACATTTTCAAACAGACACGGCCGACTATGCCGACTATGTGCTGCCTGCCACCACACAACTTGAACATTGGGATGTGCAGGGCAGTTATGGCCATACCGATGTGTTGCTGAACAAGCCGGCCATTGAACCGGTGGGACAGGCTAAATCGAACAGCGAAATTTTCCGTTTGCTGGCCAAAGCCATGGGCTTTGATGAACCCTGTTTCAGTGAAGATGATGTGAGCTTGTGCCGCACGGCAGTGGGCACTGAAGTCGATTTTGACGCACTAATGGCCAATGGTTTTGTGTCCTTGAAAGTGCCAGAAGCACCTTTTGCAGAGGGGGGCTTTGCAACACCTTCCGGACGTTGCGAATTTGTAAGCGATCGCTTGGCAGCCCAAGGCTTGGACCCCTTGCCCAATCACATTCCCAATTACGAAGTGCCAGTGGCAGGCGATCGATACCCGCTGGCCATGATTTCGCCGCCTGCGCGCAATTTCTTGAATTCATCTTTTGTGAATGTAGGCAGTTTGCGCGCTATTGAAAAAGAGCCTTTGGTGGAAATCAGTTTGGTAGATGCTTCCGCTCGCGGAATTTCTACGGGCGATACGGTCAAGGTTTTCAACGACCGCGGTGAATACCATTGCAAAGCGGACGTCACATCACGTGCTCGTACGGGTGTTGTCAATGGCCTCGGTATTTGGTGGCGCAAGATGGGATTGAATGGCACCAACGTGAATGAAGTGACCAGTCAATTGTTAACTGATTTAGGCCGTGCGCCAGTGTTTTACGATTGCCAAGTAGAAGTGGCGTTGCTGAAGAAAGCTTGAAGGTATGTCAGAAATTTTGATCCAACGCACTCACACCCTTGGTATGGAAAAAGCGCGTGCCATCTCCGCAAAGTGGCAACAAGAAGCAGTAGACGATTGGGGCATGGACTGCACGTATGTTGCCAATCAAATCAACGATCAAGGTGAAACTCTCGACCGTTTGAACTTTGAACGTGCAGGTGCTTCGGGCTATTTGGAAGTGACTGCTTCTCATCTCACCATGAAACTAGAACTCGGATTCTTGATGGCATCCTTCAAAGACAAGATCGAAGAAAAAATCATTGGCAATTTAGAAAAATTGCTGGCCTGAATAATTGGGGCCCCCATTTATTTGAAGACTTCCGCCCACCCATAAAGCTGGGAGGATAGGGTGTGAGGGGGCTGACGATTTCTGGTACCCCAGCATGAGGAAGCCCCCTCACACCCTATCCTCCCAGCTTGCACCCTCACGGCAAGTCAGTGTTTTCAACAGGAGCTTGTGCGTTGCGAGGC
>CAIODE010000518.1 GCA_903856875.1 uncultured Burkholderiales bacterium | reverse complement strand
TAGCGCCGCGAGGTCTTTCAAGGCTTGTATCAAGTCATCTCGCAACGCTTCCAAAGTGACGGCTGTGCTGACTGTGCAATGGACTTGCCCTTTCACATAAACCGATTTGGCAAAGGGACACAAATTCAGACCAATGACCGCACGCTCTAACCAGCGCAAGGTGTCTTGCACCATGGTATTTTCTGGCGTGGCTTTCAGTGAAGTGCTATCCAAGGCGCTTAAAGATGTTGTTTGCGGTTTCATGAAACCACTCCTTGTTGACTCAAAGTTCGCGCAATCAACAGGGACAACACACCGCCTAGAACACAACACAAACCCGTCGCCAACCAAGTCCATTGCCAACCACCGACTTGCGACGCAAGCCAAGCCACCAAAGGCGGCCCCGCAAACTGCCCTGCTGCAGAGCCTTGCTGCATCCAACCCACGGTGGTAGACACATTGCGTTCATGCGGCGCCAAGCGAACTGCCAAAGAAAATAAAGTGCCAGGCACCAAACCACCGCATGCTGAAAATAAGAGCACCCCTGCATAGCGCAGCAATGGCCAGTTTTGAGTGAGCTCTGCAAACGCCAACAAAGCGCCCATACCCATAGCTAAAAATCCCATGGCCAACAACGCACTGGGATGAAAGCCTCTTTGCAACAAGCGCCCAGAAGCCATGTTGCCCAACATGTTGACGGCTGCAGCCAATGCGGTCAACCAACCCAAAGTGGCACCCATCAAACCGGACTGGGTGTAGATGGAAGGCAAGAAACCCACGACAGCCAACCATTGGCCAGAATACATGGCAAAGCAAAGCGCAACCCACCAAGGGCCGGGCGCTGAAAGCGTTTCACGCAATCTTTGCGTCCAGGCCACTGATTGAAGGGACGAGGCTTGTGTGGGCTCAACACCAGACGAATTTAAAACTTCTGCAGGTACCACACGCCACAATACAAAAGCCATGGCCCACGACAAGACAGCAAACAAAAGCCACCAAGTGCGCCATCCAAACTCAGGCAACCAGAAAGGACCTGCCAACAAGGTCATGGCTGTGCCGGCTGGCATGTAAGCACCCCAGTAGCCCAATAATTTTCTCAAATGGTGTTCGCTGACCAACTTGCGAATGAGTCCGGGTGCAGGCAAAGTGACCCCTAAAAATCCAAACCCTTCAACGGCCCGCCACACCATGAGGGACGTGACACTTTCTGAAGTGGCGCCCATGGCACTGGCCACACCCAAGATGACCAAACCCGACAACATGCTGCGCTTGAGGCCGAAGCCATCGGCAGACAAGCCCACAGCAAGGGCCAAGCTCATGCCCGCCAGCTGCACCAAAGACAACAAGAAGCCTGCTTGCATCAAACTCAGTCCCAAGGCTTGACTCAACTCTGGCAAAGCAGGCGGCAGTTTTCCAATTTGCAATGCAGCCACAACGCCAGAAAATATCACGCAATAGGCAGCCCCTAAAGACAACGGCCGCCCAGGGACAACTAAAGAACTTGTCATGCTAACAATCGACGCCCCGTTAAGCGTTCGTGCTCGCGCGCGGCAAAGCGATCGGTCATGCCTGCAATGTAGTCGGCCACTGCGCGAGGCGTCTCTTTGCGCGCAGCAAAATCAAAAGACATTTCTTGAGGGCTGCTGAGGTAAGCATCAAACAACTCGCGCACCACCGTTTGGGCTTGGGTGGTGGTCTCCATCACTTGAGGATGCCGATACAAATGCTTGAACAAGAATGATTTCATGGCTTGAACTTGTTCCGCCATGGCTTCACCAAACGCCACCAATGGCCCTGCAAGCCTTGCCTGGTCTGCATTGTGCGGCGTTTGCTTGAGCAAATTGGCACGCGTGGTGTCAATGACATCGTAGACCTGGTCGCTGAGCATGCGGCGAATGGTTTCGTACAACAAGCGTCTAGATTTGGAAGCGTCTTCCAAACTTGGGTGTTGCTGAAGTGTCAAAATTTTGTAGTGCTCAAACAATGGCACTTCGGCCATTTGCGACATGGTCAGCAAACCAGAGCGCACCCCATCGTCAATGTCATGTGCGTTGTAGGCGATGGCATCGGCCAAGTTACAGAGTTGGGCTTCCAAACTGGGCTGAGTGCCATCTAAAAATCGTTTGGCCACACCGCCAGGTTCTTGGGCCTCAATCAAAAGCGCATTGCGTCTGGCGCAATGTTTCAAGATGCCCTCACGCGTTTCAAAGGTGAGGTTCAAGCCATCAAAATCTGGATAGCGTTCTTCCAATTGGTCAACCACGCGCAGGCTTTGCAAGTTGTGCTCGAAGCCACCAAAGTTTTGCATGCATTCATTCAAGGTGTCTTGGCCTGCATGGCCAAATGGCGTGTGACCCAAGTCATGCGCCAAGGCCACTGCTTCGACCAAATCTTCATTCAGGCTCAAAGCTCGTGCAATGGAACGTCCTAGTTGCGCCACCTCCAATGAGTGCGTCAATCGAGTTCGAAATAAATCACCTTCGTGGTTCAAAAAGACCTGTGTTTTATAGACCAGTCGCCGAAATGCCGTTGAGTGAACAATGCGGTCTCGATCGCGTTGGAAGTCATTGCGCGTTGGGGCTGGCACTTCGGCATGTCGCCTGCCGCGCGAATTTTCAGCAAAGCATGCGTAAATTTCAAGCACAGCAACGGTCTATCACAGCACGTACCATGACTTGTGGTGCAGCGCTGACACGGGCCTTGCCTGGGCCATCTATCAAAATAAATTGAATGTCGCCAGCCACTGATTTTTTATCATGCAGCATGAGTGCCATGTAGTGACCTGCATTGTCTTTCGCATCAAGCACAGGGCCTTTGATCGGCAAACCAGCCCGCGCTATAAGGTCTGTCAAACGCTTGACAAAAGCAGCATCGATCAAGCCCATGTCAGCAGACAAGTTGGCGGCCATGACCATGCCGCAGCCCACTGCCTCGCCATGCAGCCATTCACCATAGCCCAAGCCCGCCTCAATGGCGTGGCCAAACGTGTGGCCAAAATTCAAGATGGCCCGCAAACCTGACTCGCGCTCATCTTGCCCCACAACGAAAGCTTTTATTTCACAACTGCGCTTCACAGCATGCGCCATGGCATGTGTGTCACAAGCTTTCAGGGCCAGCATATTGGCATCAATCCAATCAAAAAAAGCCATGTCAGCGATGGGGCCGTATTTGATGATTTCTGCCAGGCCAGCGCTAAGCTCGCGCGCTGGCAAAGTTTTTAAAACTCCCAAATCGCACACCACCCGTTGTGGTTGGTAAAACGCACCAATCATGTTCTTGCCCATCGGATGATTGATGGCCGTCTTTCCACCCACCGAAGAATCGACTTGTGCCAACAAGGTCGTGGGGACTTGAACAAAGGGTACACCCCGCATAAAGCTGGCAGCAGCAAAGCCCGCCATGTCGCCAACGACACCGCCGCCCAATGCAAACAAAACTGTTTTGCGATCGCACGCTAAACCCAGCAATTTGTCAAAAATAAGGTTCAAGGTCACCCAATCTTTGTGCGCCTCGCCATCCGGCAACTGAACACTGTGAATCAGTTTGTAATGGCCCGACAGTGCGTGGCGCAAGGCAGCTTCGTAAAGCGGTGAGACCGTGGTGTTGGTCACAATCATGGCGGCTGCAGCTTTGGGCAATTGGCCGTAGGTGCCTGCTTGTTCTAATAAATTTTCACCGATCAGAATGTCGTAGCTTCTATCGGCCAAATCAATTCGAACCGTTTCGGTGGGTGTGTTCAATGCGGTCATGTTCGGCTCGGGTGTGGGTTTGCAGCATGCGTGTCAAAACCATCAAGGTCTAATTCTGCAATGATGGTGTTGAGCAATCTGTTGATACTGGGTCGTCCTGTTTCAAAAACAAAATGCGCTGTCTCGCGATAAAGAGGGTCGCGTACATTGAACAAAGCTCTCAACTTTTCTTGAGGATCATTGACTTGCAGAAGCGGTCTTTGCATATTGTGCTTCAGTCTTCTGAAAACTTCTTCTGGTGTTGATCGCAAATAAACCACCTTGCCACGCGCGTACAAATTTTGCCGATTGAGGGGTCGAAGCACTGAACCTCCACCAGTAGACAGCACACCATGGTGGTACTTGCTTAAATCGTCGAGGACGTTTTGCTCAATGTCCCGAAAACGCTCTTCACCTTCGCGCTCAAAAAATTCTCGAATCGTACAACCTAAACGCTGCTCGATGACACTGTCTGAATCCAAAAAAGGCAAGCCGAGTCGACGCCCCATCTGTCTGCCGATGGTCGTTTTGCCAGATCCTGGGAGGCCAACAAAAATAATGAGCACTCGTAGAAATTCATGGAAGGATTGAGGCTCCAAGTGTATTCGAGGGCGCTGGGATTAGGTTATCAGCCAGCACTCTGGGCGTCACAAAAATCAACATTTCAGTTTTTCGTTGCGTTGATTGCTGGTTTTTAAACAGCCAACCCAGCCCCGGCAGGCTGCCAAGCCCGGGTAATTGAGCCACATCGTCCTTGTCGGCAGCCTCCAAAATACCGCCAATCACCACCGTTCCCCCGTTGTCCACCAAAACTTGCGTTTTCACGTGCTTGGTGTTGATGGCATAGCCAGCTGCTGTGATCTGGCCCACACTGTCTTTGGAAATGTCCAATTCAAGGACCACGGCCCCTTCTGGCGTAATTTGCGGCGTGACTTCCAACTTCAAGTTGGCCTTTCGAAAGGCCACGGATGCAGCACCATTGCCATTGCTCACTTGATAGGGCAACTCTGTGCCTTGTTCAATCAGGGCCTTGGTTTGATCGGCTGTGACCACCCTCGGACTGGCCACCACTTTGCCTTTGCCGTCGGCTTCGAGGGCCGAAATTTCAAGGTTCAAAAATTGATTGGCTGCTGCGTTGAAGAGCGAAATAGCAAAACTTGGCGGTGGATAAATGGTTTGACCGGCAGAACCTGCTGGCAAATTCAACACAAAGCCAGGTTGGACACCGCCCGTGCTGCTCAGCGCTTGCCCACTGATGGCCAAATTCACAGGCTTGGCATTGGCAGCAAAGGGCGCCGTAAAAGGGGCCGCAAAAGCGCCGCCCAAACGCACACCCAAGGATTTACCGAACTGCTCTTCAGCCTCCACAATGCGCGCTTCAATCATCACTTGACGGACCGGCACATCGAGCCGTTTGATGACTTCTTGGAGTTGCTTTAAGTAAACCGGTGTGTCCAAAAAGAACAATTGATTGGTTCGCGGTTCAGCCATGACCGTACCCCGTGCGCTAAGCCAATGGTGACCCGAATTGGCAGCGCCACTGCCTGCCAATTGCAAGCGCTGAACCACATCAAGGGCTTTGGCATATTTCAAAGGAATGGCCAATGCTTGTAAATTTTCAGGCACTTCCTTTTTAGGAGCAATCCATAAAACGCCAGCTTGCTCTGTGGCGACCAAATTTTTCGACTGCACAACGACCTCCAAGGCTTCACGCCAAGTCATGTCATGGAAGTGCAGGCTGACGGGCCCCAATACGCCCTCTGCCACAATCAAATTTTGGTTGCCGATTTCGGCAAGCGATTGAAGCAAGGCCTTGACCTCGATGTTTTGAAATCGCCACTTCATCTTTTGCGCCAATTCCATGGCGCCAAGAGGTGCCATCAAGCCTAGAAGCAAGACCCACGCGGCCACCCTGATGGCTTGAAGCCTTGGATATTTCAGACGGCTCATGGCAGCACCTTTTCCCAAGCCAGCAAGCTTGAAGGCTGACCGAATTCATCCCCCAACCAAAGCCCCTGCGCATCCAAAGAAAGCACAAGTCGGTTTTCAATGCCTAGGTATTGCCCGGGTTTCACCGCACTGGTCTGCTGACCCGATTGAACAAGCGTCCAAAACAAAGTCTGATGGGATGCCGTGAGAGATTGAACAGCGCCGACTAGGCGCATTTGCGCGACAGAATGGTCTGGCAAGGCACGTGCCTCCAAACTGAGCACCTTTTTTTCTGCCATGACTCGGCTTGCATCTTGGAGTTCAACGCCAGTGTCTGTGAAAGCGTCATCGGCGTCCCACAACAAATGGATTTGCCCCTCTAGTGCGTACTCACCCGTTGGCAACAAACGCCAAGTTAACTTGGGCCAAATGCCATTTTGAAACAACTGGTTCAGTGACTGCCAATAAGCAAACGTAGCCGATTGAGAACCCTTGAGGCTGAAATCTAAAGTGCCAACTTCAAAGCCTTGCTCATCGGGCAAAGGCGTGAATTTCATTTGAACGATGTGCAAGTTTTTTGTTTGCGCCAATTGCTGCAATCGATGGATCAACTGCATGCGAAATGCAGAATTTGGCCAAGCCAAAATCAGCTCATCCACTTGGGATTGATGTTCAAGCAAGGCTTCCATTTTTTGCGCATGGGCCAAGGACATAGCAGTGGACTTTACCTTTTCCAATGCCTGCTCTGCCTGCTGAGTCACGTGCGCCCTTTCCATCTGCTGCCACTGCATGCGATGCGTTTGAATCCACCCTGCGGCGGCCATGGTTTGCCAGACTTCCCAAACGCACACCATGCACAATCCACCCACAAAAATGGCACGCCCAACCCTGGCCCAGACACTGCGAAACAAACTGCCATTGCGCCAATGAAAAGCAGCCTGAGGCCATGTGATTGAAAGCACCGACACACACTTGCGCATGCCCAGGTTTTTGAGCTCATGCATGTTCATGGCGCAGCCTTAACGACCGGCGAATTCGAAGCATGCGCCCATAGGCTGGCCTTCAGTTTGACTTCTACCAAACTGACCCTACTGTGCGAGGGCTTGGTCATGGCCCGATGAGCATGAAG
>CAIODE010000517.1 GCA_903856875.1 uncultured Burkholderiales bacterium | reverse complement strand
TCAATGCCGTCGCCAATCAGTTCGCCGTGCGCCACGGGCGACAAGATGAGTGCAGCATACAAAGTGCCAGCCAACTCAGGCATGTCGTCGGTGAAAGTGGCACTGCCTGTCACATGCAAATGTGCAGACTCATGAATGACGTCGGTGCCTTGTTGAATGCCCGAGACAGGCAACAAATTGTGCAGAGAAATAGGCGCGTTCATTTAAGCCACCTCCGTGGTTGTTTGAGTTTGCTCTTCTATGAAATCAATGACTAAATTGCGAGCGACCAATGCGCGGTAGGCCCATGTGGCTCGCAGGCCATCGCGCGCTACAAAACTGGCGGCAATGGCGGCATCCAAATCAGATGCTGTCACATCTGCAGGAGCCTTGCCTTCCAACACGGCTTCGAGTTGAGGCGCTCTGCATGGTGAAGGTGCCAAGCCGTTGTAGGCCAACTTCACGCTGCTCAACTTGCCAGCTTTCAAGGTGTAAGAGATGGCGGCGCAGGTAGCAGAAATGTCTTGCTCAAAACGCTTGCTCACTTTGTGGGCACGGAACACTTGGCCTGCTTGTGGTTTGGGCAACACCACAAATTCAATGAACTCACCCGCTTGCAGCACAGTTTGTTTTTGGCCGGTGTAAAACTTATCCAAAGACACAGAGCGCGTTTTATCGCCACGACGGAGTGTCAGTGTGGCGCCCAAGGCCATGAGGCAAGGCATGGTGTCACCAATGGGAGAACCGTTGGCAATGTTGCCTGCCAAAGTAGCGGTAGAGCGAATGGGGGGCGAACCAAATCGGCGCAGCACCTCTGCAAAATCGGGGTACACCTTGGATACCAAGGTTTCGACTTCAGTGAGCGAGACCACCGCGCCAATGTGCCATGCTTGAGGCGTGTCTTTCACTTGTTTGAGTTCGGCCACGTTGCCCAAATACACAATATGGTCAGGGCGTGAGTATTGTTTGTTGACTTGCAAACCCACTTCGGTGCTGCCAGCTAGCAATGTCGATGTAGGGTGTTTGACCAAATAGTCTGCCACCTCAGCAATGGTGGCGGGCGATACAAACTCATTGCCTTTGCGTGTGCGAACAACAGGCTGAACAATGATGTCGCCTTCCAAACTGAGTGTGGGTGTTGACGCGCGTTGAATTTCTTTCAGCAAAGGCACATCAGCGGCATCGTCAAGCTTCAAGGCAGTTTTGTTGCCACAGGCTTTTGACGCGGCATCCAGAATGGGTGCATAACCTGTGCAACGGCACAGGTTGCCACTGAGTGCGTCACTCACATCTTGACGATTGGGAGAAGAATTGAGCTGCACCAAGTTGACCAAACTCATCACAATGCCAGGCGTACAAAAACCGCATTGAGAACCGTGGCAATTGACCATGGCTTGCTGCACAGGATGCAAAGTGCCGTCTGGCTTTTTCAAACTCTCAACCGTTTTAACCGACTTGCCATCAAGGGTTGGCAGCAACTGAATGCAACTGTTCACTGGCACGTAGTCAACACCTTGACCCGCTGCATTCAATGAGCCCACCATGACCACACAAGCCCCGCAGTCGCCTTCAGCGCAACCCTCCTTGGTGCCCTTGCGATGCAATTGTTCGCGCAAGTAATCTAAAACGGTGGTGGTGCGGCGCGCGCCTTGGGCTTCGACGATTTTGCCGTCAAGCACAAAACGAACTGTGTTGGTCACTTGGCTCATAAGGAGTGGGTTGGGTTGGGTTCTGAATAAAAACTGATTTTATTGATTTACCACCCCGCAAGGGGTTATCAGCTAGAAATAATTGCGAAATTAAGAGCCTCGGTAAGTTGAATAGCTCCAAGGACTTGCCAACAGCGGCACATGGTAGTGCTGCGTGACATCGGCCACCCCAAAATCCAAACTCACTTGGTTCAAAAAAGAAGGCTCTGGCAGCTTCACGCCCTTGGCTTTGAAATAACCCGCCACGTCAAATACCAAGCGGTAAGTGCCTTTTTGCAAACTGGCGTTGTCATAGAGCGGGCCTTCGGGGTTGCGCCCGTCAGCGTTCAATGTGAAGCTTTTTACCAGCGTGGCAAATTGCCCCTCGGTTGTGTAAAGGCTGACATGCATGCCCGCTGCAGGACAGCCGTGCATGGTGTCCAAAACGTGTGTACTCAAACCCATGTTGCATCTTTCCTTGAATTGGTCGACTGAAAGTGTATACACTTTTGGCTTTTGAAGCTATCATCATTCCGCATGGAAACATCTTCAACCCACGCC
>CAIODE010000516.1 GCA_903856875.1 uncultured Burkholderiales bacterium | reverse complement strand
CATGAAACCACTCTGCGTCAGCTTCGTCGAACAAGACTCTACTTTGGCGGAACAGGTCCTTGCTCACCTGCAAACTGCTGGCATTCAAGGCCATCACTACCTTGACGCAGAAGACTTGTCCGCACAAAACGCCTACCAAATCAGTGATGTTGTGGTTTTAGATGCCCTGACACTGGGTGAGCAAAGTCTGACCTATGCGGCCAAGTTGGCCAAACACCCAGAAATTCGGGTTGTCATGATTGCCCCGGCCACCGAACCACAAGAGCGCATAGCCGCCATTGCTGCTGGCGCTGACGTCTGCATTAGCAAACCCTTCAACCCCAGTGAATTAATTGCCATCATTGAACGACTGGCGGCAAGGCTTCCCAGAACTCTCAAAACCGGATGGACCATCGATCCGGTGCGGGCATTGCTCACTGGCCCGACCAACAACGCCATTGGACTGACCGCCATGGAAACCGTTTTGCTCACTCAATTGGCCATGGCACCCGAACAAGCATTGCGCAGCGATGCCTTGGAAATGGCCATCTGGGGTCTCTCAGATTTTTACAACAACAAGCGCTTGCAAGTTTGCGTTTCAAGACTCCGCAAAAAGTTAACTCACAGAAATGGGCCGGAGGAACTTTTGGCAACTTGCTGGCGTTCAACTTACCAGTTTGTGCCACGCATGCATTTCGCACCCAAACGATAGTGAATCATTTTTGAAAAAGCAAAGCACCTCATCAGGTGCCTTGCTGGTGTATCAAAATGAGAACAATGCTTTATTCAACGCGTGAAATTTGAGTGGGCTTGAAGCCCAAATCAGCAGCCTTACCTTTGCGCGCTCTGGCCGCCCGGGCATTGTTCAAGCTTCTAATTTCTAGCGTCTCTTCACGGTCTTTGCCACCGCGGCCAATACCCGTCAGCTTCACGCTGCGGGTGTAGGCAGCTGCGCCAGCCAAGGCATCTTTGGCTTCCAAATCGAGCAACATCAAACCGCGACCACCCTTCTCCATCAGCTTGAGTTCACTGATTTCAAATGTCAGAATGCGGCCGCCTGTGGAAGCGCAAGCTACATGCGTTGCCGCAGGCATTGAAGACGCGCCAGGTTGTGGCGTAGCGTTTGAACCCGACGCATGCGATGGCGCACACACCGATTCGCCCTCGCCCACGGTGAGAAAAGCTTTGCCGCCTTTTTGACGCGAAATCATGTTGTCAACCGTGGCCATAAAACCATAGCCGCCTGAACTTGAAAGCAAGAGCGTGGCGTTTGCAGGTCCTGCAAAGTAATGGGCAATTTGAGTGCCGGCTTCCAATTCAATGAGCGTGGTCACAGGCTGGCCATCACCACGCGCACCAGGCAAAGAAGCTACCGGCACTGAGTAAACACGGCCACTGCCTTTTTGGGCTGTGCCAAAGGCAAGCAGCGTATCGACCGTGCGGCACTCATAGGTGCCATACAAACCGTCACCCGCCTTGAATGCAAAACTGCTAGCATCATGTCCATGACCTTGGCGTGCACGGACCCAGCCTTTTTGCGACACCACCACCGTCACAGGTTCGTCCACCACTTTCACTTCGGCCACGGCCTTCTTCTCTTCTTGAATGAGCGTGCGACGTGGATCGGCAAATGCTTTGGCATCTTGCTCAATCTCTTTCACCATCAAGCGTTTAAGCGCTGAAGGGTTGGCCAAAATTTCTTCGAGCTGTGTTTGCTCGGTTCGCAACTCCTTCAACTCTTGCTCAATCTTGATACCTTCCAATCTGGCCAATTGGCGCAGGCGAATGTCAAGAATGTCTTCGGCTTGGCGTTCGCTCAGTTTAAAACGCGCCATCAAGGCCTGCTTCGGCTCATCGCTTTGGCGAATGATGGCAATCACTTCGTCAATGTTGAGTAAAACCAGTTGTCGGCCTTCCAAAATGTGGATGCGATCCATCACCTTGCCCAAGCGATGCTCAGAACGCCGCACAATGGTTTGTTGGCGGAATGTAATCCACTCAAGCAGCATTTGGCGCAATGACTTTTGCACCGGTTTGCCATCAATGCCGACCGAGGTCATGTTGATGGGAGACGATGTTTCCAAGCTGGTGTGCGCTAGCAATGCCGTGATCAATTCTTGTTGTTCAATGCGGCTGGTTTTAGGCTCGAACACCAAACGCACTGCTGCATCTTTGCTGGACTCATCGCGCACCACGTCAAGCAAGGACAAGACGCTGGCCTTGAGTTGCATTTGGTCTGCACTCAATGCCTTCTTACCAGCCTTCACTTTGGGATTGGTAAGCTCTTCAATTTCTTCCAACACTTTTTGCGAACTCACGCCAATGGGCAATTCAGTGACCACCAATTGCCATTGGCCGCGCGCCATGTCTTCAATTTTCCAACGGGCACGAACCTTCAACGAACCACGACCTGTGCGATAGGCATCTGCAATATCGGATGCAGGGCTGATGATTTGGCCACCGCCTGGATAGTCGGGGCCTGGTACCAAGGCAAACAATTCTTCGTTGGTAAGTTTGGGTGACTTGATGAGTGCCACGCACGCATCGGCCACTTCACGCAAATTGTGACTTGGAATTTCAGTGGCCAAACCCACCGCAATGCCACTGGCACCGTTCATCAACACAAAGGGCAAACGGGCTGGCAACTGCCGCGGCTCTTCTGTCGAGCCATCGTAGTTGGGTATGAAATCGACGGTGCCTTGGTCAATCTCATCCAACAACAAGGTGGTGATTTTGGAGAGGCGTGCTTCAGTGTATCGCATGGCCGCAGCGCCATCGCCATCGCGACTGCCAAAGTTACCTTGCCCATCAATCAGCGGGTAGCGCTGGCTAAAGTCTTGCGCCATGCGAACAAGCGCATCGTAAGCAGCTTGGTCGCCATGCGGATGGAAGCGGCCCAACACATCGCCCACCACGCGAGCACTTTTAACAGGCTTGGCGCCCGTCGCACCCGAGAAGCCCAAGCCCATGCGAGACATGGAATACAAAATGCGCCGTTGCACAGGTTTTTGACCATCGCACACATCGGGCAAGGCTCGGCCCTTGACCACGCTCAATGCATATTCAAGGTAGGCGCGCTGCGCATAGGTGGCCAAATTCAGCGAGTCATCGGACTCGCTGTTTTGAAGGTCTAAGGTGGGTTGATCGTTCATGGTCAGTTCAATTTAAATCTTTGCTTCAGATGTCGACTTCAATGTCATCACCGTGCAATTCCATCAGTTCTCGGCGAGCTGCAGCTTCGCCTTTGCCCATCAATTGGGTGATCAAACTTTCGGTTTGTGCAAAGTCCAATGTGCCGAGTTGAACTGGCAACAAACGACGTGTGTCAGGGTTCAGTGTGGTTTCCCACAATTGCTCTGCATTCATCTCACCCAAACCTTTGAATCGGCTGATGCTCCATGCGCCTTCGCGCACGCCGTCTTTGCGCAGTTTGTCTAAGATACTTTGCAACTCGCCATCGTCAAGGGCATACATTTTGGCAGCTGGTTTTTTGCCGCGAGCAGGCGCATCCACACGGAACAAGGGCGGACGCGCCACATACACATTGCCCGTTTCAATGAGCTTGGGAAAGTGGCGGAAAAACAGGGTTAAGAGCAAAACTTGAATGTGCGATCCGTCTACGTCGGCATCGCTCAAGATGCAGATCTTGCCGTAACGCAAACCCGACAAATCGGGCGAGTCGTTGGGGCCATGTGGATCGACCCCGATGGCCACCGAGATGTCGTGAATTTCGTTGTTGGCAAACAAGCGATCGCGATCGACTTCCCATGTGTTAAGTACCTTGCCGCGCAAAGGCAGAATGGCTTGACACTCTTTGTCGCGGCCCATCTTGGCGCTGCCACCTGCCGAGTCACCCTCGACCAAAAACACTTCGTTGTGTGCAATGTCTTTGCTTTCACAATCTGTCAGTTTGCCGGGCAACACCGCCACGCCTGAACTCTTGCGCTTCTCTACTTTTTGTCCTGCCTTTTGACGATGCTGCGCGGCTTTGATGGCCAACTCAGCCAACTTCTTGCCGTATTCCACATGCTCGTTCAGCCACAACTCTAGGCTTGGGCGAACAAAGCTAGACACCAAACGCACGGCATCGCGTGAGTTCAAACGTTCTTTGATTTGACCTTGAAATTGCGGGTCGAGCACCTTGGCAGACAACACAAAACTGGCTCGCGCAAACACGTCTTCGGGCATGAGCTTGACGCCCTTTGGCAGCAAGCTGTGCAGTTCAATGAAGCTCTTGACCGCCGTGAACAAACCATCGCGCAAACCACTGTCGTGCGTGCCACCTGCAGTGGTGGGAATGAGGTTGACATAGCTTTCGCGAACAGGCTGGCCATCTTCCGTAAACGCAACGGCCCAACTGGCGCCTTCACCTTCTGCAAAGCTGTCGTGGTTGCTGTCTGCAAACCCTTCATTTTCGAACAAAGGAATGACGGGATCGCCATTCAAAGTTTGCATGAGGTAATCGCGCAGCCCGGCTTTGTATTGCCAAGTTTGGGTTTCTTTGGTTTTTTCGTTCAACAAAGTGACTGTGACGCCTGGCATGAGCACCGCCTTGCTTCGCAGCAAATGCGTGAGCTCGGTCATGGGCAAAACACTCGATTCAAAATACTTGGCATCTGGCCACACCCGCACCGTGGTGCCTTGCTTGCGATCGCCCTCTGCTGCTTTGCGGGTGACGAGTTGTTCAATCACATCGCCACCGGAAAACGCCAAGGCGGCCACTTGACCTTCTCGGTAGCTGATGGCTTCCAAACGTTTGGCCAAAGCATTGGTCACACTCACACCCACGCCATGCAGGCCGCCTGAAAAACTGTAGGCGCCGCCACTGCCCTTGTCGAATTTGCCGCCCGCATGCAAACGCGTAAAGACCAACTCAATGACAGGCGCTTTCTCTTCAGGGTGCAGCCCGAATGGAATGCCGCGACCGTCATCTTCAATGCTGACCGAGCCATCGGCATGAAGGGTGACTTTGATTTTTTTGCCGTGACCCGCCAACGCTTCGTCAGCCGCGTTGTCGAGCACCTCTTGAATGACGTGCAACGGGTTGTCAGTTCGGGTGTACATGCCCGGGCGTTGCTTGACGGGCTCTAAGCCTTTAAGGACTCGAATCGAGCTTTCGCCATATTCAGGAGATGATTTTGCAAAGGTAGGTGTGGCCATGGGCGCAGATTGTAGTGTGAATTCCTACAAACCACTGGATAAATTTACAGTTCAACCAAGTATTTGACTTCACAATCGGGCATCATTCGGGGCTACTCGCTTCCCAGCGCATGAGATTCACCAGGAGTATTGTCAAATGCACGGCACAGAAGACCCTTCCCTTTGGGTTCAGCGATGGGCCCACTTGGCCAAGCCCCAAAGTCAGGTTTTGGATCTGGCTTGTGGCGCAGGCAGGCACATGAAGCATTTTCAGGGCCGAGGACACGATTGCACGGGTGTGGACCGGTCGGCCGAGGCCTTGGCCCTTGCCAGTGGCTACGGGCAAGTGATCGAAGCCGACATGGAAGCCGGCCCTTGGCCTCTAAGCGGCAAGACCTTTGATGTGGTGGTGGTCACCAATTACTTGTGGCGACCCCTCATGCCTCGCATTCTGGAATGCCTGGCGCCAGAAGGTCTTCTCATTTACGAGACCTTCGCAAAAGGTCACGAAAAAATTGGCAAACCATCAAGGCCCGACTTTTTACTCCAACCCGGCGAACTGCTGCAGACCTGCGCATCGCTTCGTATCATTGCTTACCAAGATGGGTTTTGGGATTCACCCGCTAAATTTGTTCAGAGAATCGTGGCCGTTCACCAAGTCAATGATTTGGCGCGTCCGTTTTGCCTTAGCAGTCGTTAGAATGCTTATCTGTCGACCATTTCATTCGCCATGACGAAAACTTTTCAACCCATTACCGGCAGCATTCCCGCCTTGGTCACTCCCATGTTGGAGGACGGATCTGTCGATTACGCCAGCCTGCGAAAACTGATCGATTGGCACATCGCCGAAGGCAGCGATTGCATTGGCGTGGTGGGCACCACTGGCGAGTCGCCCACTGTCAATGTTGACGAACACCGTGAAATCATTCGAGTGTCGGTTGAACAAGCCAAAGGCCGCGTGCCCATCATGGCCGGTTGTGGCGCCAATTCCACCGCTGAAGCCATCGAGTTGGCCAAGTTTGCCAAAAGCGTTGGCGCCGATTGCCAATTGCAAGTTGTGCCCTATTACAACAAGCCAACTCAAGAAGGCCTTTACCAGCACTTCAAGGCCATCGCGGAAGCGGTGCCCGATTTGCCAGTCATTTTGTACAACGTGCCAGGCCGGTCTGTGGCCGATATGCAGCACGAAACTGTTTTGCGTTTGGCACTAGTGCCTGGCATTGTGGGCATCAAGGAAGCCACTGGCAACATTGAACGCGCGCAGTGGCTCATTCGCGATTTGCCCAAAGAATTTGCCGTCTATTCGGGTGATGATCCAAGCGCTGTGGCTCTGATGCTCTGCGGCGGCAAAGGCAACGTCAGTGTGACAGCCAATGTGGCACCGCGTTTGATGCATGAGCTGTGCGTTGCCGCCATGGCGGGCAACATTCAAAAAGCCATGGAAATTCAAT
>CAIODE010000515.1 GCA_903856875.1 uncultured Burkholderiales bacterium | reverse complement strand
TGATTGCAAATGCGGGATTAGCTCAGTTGGTAGAGCGATACCTTGCCAAGGTATAGGTCGAGAGTTCGAGCCTCTTATCCCGCTCCAAACATTGAAAGATGACCCAACATCTTTCTGCAAATTAGGGAAGCAACAGCTTCCCTTTTTTGTCACCAAAAATGGCGCGGTAGCAAAGCGGTTATGCACCGGATTGCAAATCCGTGTAGGTCGGTTCGACTCCGGCCCGCGCCTCCATCATTTCTCTTTTGAAATTAACAAGACAGCCCCTTAAGGGGCTTTTTGTTGTGTGCGCTTCTGGGACTTGTCCCAGCTTAGACATCTGGGTAGTATGAGCGTGAGGCCTGTCAATGCAATTGGCCATCACCCAACCGTTGTAGGCTCATCTAAGGCGCGGAGACAAAATGATATTCAATAACCAGACTGCCAAGCAAAGTTTGTTATCTGTCCATCGAATGTTGAATTGGCAGGCCGTGCGAGCTTTGATTATCTTGAGTGGTGTCTCTTTGCTGGCAGTTGCAGCGTCTGCGCAAAGCTATCCTTCGCGCCCAGTTCGTATCGTCATCCCATTGTCATCGGGCGGAACCACGGACATACCGGGCCGCATCATTGCTCAAAGGCTGACCGATGTATTTGGTCAGCAGTTTTTTGTTGAAAACCGCCCAGGTGCTGGGGGCACCATTGGTACCGATTTTGTGGCCAAGTCCAAGCCTGATGGGTACACCCTGCTCATGATGGCGACCCCGCATGTCATTACCGGCAATATGTACAAAAACCTCAGCTACAACACATTGAATGATTTCGCACCCATCGCACGGATTGCGTCGGGGCCTTATGTTTTGTCGGTACATCCATCGCTGGGTGTCAATTCGGTTAAAGAACTGATTGCGCTGGCCCGAGCCAATCCTCGCAAAATTGATTATGTGAGTTCGGGCAATGGCAGTCTTCAGCATTTGACGGGCGCTTACTTTGCCCACTTGGCAGGCATTGAACTGACGCATGTCCCTTACAAAGGAAGTGCACCTGCGCAGCAGGATCTGGTGGCAGGCGTTGTTAAGCTAGGCTTTCCTGGCACACCCATCGTGATTCCGCATGTCAAGTCTGGACGGCTGAAACCACTTGCAGTGACAACCTCCCAGCGCTCGCCTCAAATGCCCGATGTGCCAACGGTTGCCGAATCGGGTTTGCCAGGCTTTGAATCTCTTTCTTGGGTTGGCTTGATGGCCCCAATAGGGACGCCAGCAGACATCGTGGCCAAAATCAACAGCGAAATTGTAAAAATGTTGAATCTTCCCGAAGTTCAGCAACAGTTGCAAATCTCGGGAATGGAGGCAACTCCCAGTTCTCCGGACGAGTTCGGCAAGTACCTTAAAAGTGAATACGACAAATGGGGTAAGGTTATTCGCGATTCGGGCGCCACGGTCAATTAGGTTGTTGCTTAGTTAGCCTGAACCCCAGCCTTGGTCAACAACCCACCTAAAGTCTCAATCTCGTATTTCAAATGAGACCTGAGGAACGCAGGGGTGGCTTGCTCCATTGAAACAGCCGATACGCCCATGCCATCCAAGCGCTTGATCACATCGGGATCGGTGACAGACTTCTGCAAGGCAGCCGTGAGTTTTTCCAGCACAGGCTTGGGCGTACCTTTGGGTGCATAGAGGCCAAAGGAAATGTTGATGTCAAAGCCCTTCACGCCAGCTTCCGCAATGGCGGGGGTGTCGGGTAGGGAGGGCAATCTATTTTTCCCAGCTGCCGCATAAGCTTTGATTTTGCCGTTCTTCACTGAAGGCACGGTGCCCGATGTTTGATCACACAAAATATCGACTTGCCCACCCATTAAATCGGTCAGAGCAGGGCCTGTGCCTTTGTAAGGTATCTCGTTCAGTTGAACCCCTAAAACGTTCATCATCATCAAGCCGCAAAGGTGCGAGGCAGAGCCCACACCCGCATGAGCCAAACTGACTTTTTTCTGATTTGTTTTGAGGTAAGTCACAAATTCATTCAAGTCTTTAGGCGGGAATTCAGTTCTGGCCACAATGACCATGGGACCACTGGTGGCCGATCCAATGGGCTCGAAATCATCCACGGGGTGATAGCTCAAATTTTTGTACATGGCCATGTTGGTGGCGTGGCTCACGTGAATCATGAGCAAGGTGTAACCATCTGGCTTGGACCTCGCTACTTTGGCAGTACCAATGGCGCCCGATGCACCTGCCGTGTTGTCAACCACAATTTGTTGGCCCAAAATCTTTTGCATAGAACCAGCAAACAAGCGAGTGATGGTGTCACCAGGGCCGCCAGGGGCATAGGGCATCATCATGGTAATCGGCTTGTTGGGGAAGTCTTGCGCTGAGGCTTGTGCTACCCAAACACTTCCCAACGCGCACAAGGATAAAACGAGGGCTCTGCGCATGTGTGCTTTAAGTTTCATGGTGTGCAATGAATGTTGAGTGTTTGATTTAAGGCCTGACTGTCAATCAAGCGAGCAAACGTTTTCTAATTTCCGCAGGGTCTAAAACTTCCAGCGGGAATGTGCCGCCGCCAGGAATGCCTACCTGGGTGGCATTGAGAAGCATAGACACCATGACGTAAGTGCCCGATAAAACAGTGAGGTCAATCACTGCTTGCTCGCCCATTTTGTTGACGGCTTCTTGCCAAAGAGCGTCTGGCACTCTGTGATTCAAACTGAGTTGAATGCAGTAGTCATATACCAAGCACTCATCGTCTGCCATGCTGGCAGGTCTTTTGCAAGCTTGCAAATCCTTCATCACAGCATCTGATAAGCCTGCTTTTCTGGCAATGGTTTCATGCGCCCACCACTCATATTGCGCATTTGAAATTCGGGCTTGAATGAGAATGGCAAACTCATTGAGTCGCTTGTTAACCGAGGTTCGGAACCTGAGGTAATCCAAGAAATCAAAGCACCTTCGTGCCATTTCGGGGCTGCGCAACAAGGCGTTGTAGGGCCCGCCTAGCGCAGCGCTGGAAATTTTAAGAATGTCATCTGCCAAAGGCTTCACAGAAGCGGGCAGGTCGTCGTAAGAAATTTGGGAAAGTCGTTCGTTCATACCCAAATTTTAGGCACTCACCTAAAATGCAGTGGGAGGATAAACCCGAATTTCAAGGGCTTAAACCACAAGGCCATCCACCACTTGAGTGGTTTTGTCGCATCGCTCAGCCAATTTGGGGTTATGCGTTACAAAAAGTAGCGAGGTTCCTTGCTCTCTGCTCAGACGTCTGAGCAATTTTAAAACGGCATCTGCCGAGGCTCTGGCCGTGCAAGATGCGTTTCATGATAATCGCGCGATTCAGACAAGCCTTCAGACAAAGCCTAGCTTAAAGGCTTAGAGTTGATGGAGGTCAATTATTGTGCAGTTTTCGACTGCTTCAAATCACTCAATAAGTGTTGTCCGTTTTGTGGGCTGTAAGCGCCAGCCTCTGCTTTTTTAATCAATGCAACCATGCGGGAATTGACCGGTGCTTTTGTTCCTACTGATTGTGCCAAATTGATCACGGCGCCATTGAGGTAATCCACTTCTGTTTGGCGTTGCATTTTCCGGGATTACTTCTGAAGTAGGTACTGTGTTACTGATTCTAACCATATATTGCTGCACAGTTTCTGCATCCCATAGATTCTTATTGGACGTTAGCATTATTATAGTTTCAAATATTTTCTGAATCCATTTTCCGTCTATTTGGTGTCATTATTAGTGATGCACGGCTAAATAATCGTTCGCATAAATTTGACGTTGGTGATACATGTTTCGTTGAATT
>CAIODE010000514.1 GCA_903856875.1 uncultured Burkholderiales bacterium | reverse complement strand
CGGAAAATATTTACTACATCGGCGACCTGATACAGCGGACGGAAAACGAGCTGCTCAAGACCCCGAATCTGGGTCGAAAGTCGCTCAATGAAATCAAGGAAGTGCTGGCGTCACGCGGACTGACCTTGGGAATGAAACTGGAAAGCTGGCCGCCGGCCTCACTCGAGAAGCGTTGATTGAAGGTCCCGCGGGGACCGTGCCACTGGCAGTACCTGATCCGGCTGCCGGCTAAATAATTTTGAATGGAGAAGCACCATGCGCCATGGACACGGACTACGTAAACTTAACCGCACAAGCTCACACCGCTTGGCAATGCTGCAAAACATGATGAACTCCATCATTGAGCACGAAGTCATCAAAACAACAGTGCCTAAGGCCAAAGAATTGCGCCGCGTGATCGAGCCCATGATCACTTTGGCCAAAGTTGACACAGTGGCCAACCGCCGCTTGGCTTTCAATCGCCTGCGCGATCGCGACAGCGTCACCAAGTTGTTCACCGACCTCGGCCCCCGCTTCAACAAGCGCCCCGGTGGTTACACACGCATCTTGAAAATGGGTTACCGCGTTGGCGACAATGCACCCATGGCCTTGGTCGAATTGGTTGATCGTCCCGATGTGGGCGAGCAAGCCCCAGAAGCTTAAATTGAGTTGCATTCAGCTTTAATTTTAAATTCTTAAGTATTAAAGCTGGGTAACAAGGTATACTCTCGTTCTTACCGCGGGGTGGAGCAGTCTGGTAGCTCGTTGGGCTCATAACCCAAAGGTCGTTGGTTCAAATCCGGCCCCCGCAACCAAATTAAAACAAGATACAGTCTTGTTGTAAATTGAAAAAATACTCACTTCGGTGGGTATTTTTTTGCCTAAGTTTTTGCCTATGCTTTGTTTATTTGGTCAGAGAGAATCGCTTTTCCACTAACTCAGTGAGTTGAGCAAGCGCCAACTCGGCCGTTGCATAACGGACCTCAGCGCGCGATCCTTTAAATTGCTGAAGCACGGCCTCGCAGTGCGTGGCTTGCTGCGAATCACGCCATGCCCACGCCAGCCAAACCGTGCCCACAGGCTTGGCCGCACTTCCGCCAGTAGGGCCAGCAATGCCCGTTACGGCCACACTAACATGAGCAGGTGAATGGGCTAAAGCACCCAATGCCATGGCTTTGGCAACCTCCTCACTCACAGCACCTTGCGTCTCAATGAGAGAAGAAGACACGCCCAGCGACTCAGATTTGGCCGCATTGGAATAGGTCACAAAGCCACGTTCAAACCAAACACTGGACCCCGACAATTGAGTGCAACTGGCGGCAATCAAGCCACCCGTGCAACTCTCGGCTGTGACCATTTTCAGCTTGTGAGCTTTCAGTACTTGGGCAAGTGCTTCACAGAGTGTTTCTAGACGAGGTGTCACCATGCTCTCCAAATTGCAAAACAAAGCAGCGTGCAAAAAGCCGCCACGAAATCATCGAAGAAAATGCCGAATGCACCTCGCCAACCAAATCCTTTGAACAATTGATCGGCCCATGCCACAGGGCCAGGTTTGGTGGCATCAAAAAATCTGAACAATGCAAAGGCGATCAATTGAGTTGTGAAACTTGCGGGTGACAGCAGCATCAGCACCAACCAAAAAGCCACCACTTCGTCCCAGACGATGGCACCTGGGTCAGAAACTCTCAAATTGTGTGCGGTGACTTTGCAGGCCCAAATGCCGATCAGACTCGACAACACAATGATGCCAGCTTGTTCACCTACAGAAAAATAATCTTGAAATGCCCAGTAACACAGCCATGCCCAGAGCGTGCCCATGGTTCCAGGTGCTTTGGGTGAAAGACCAGAGCCAAAACCTAAAGCGATCCAATGCGCAGGGTGCCTAACCATGAAGCGAGCATCAGGTCTCATGGTGTTTTGAAGTGGTCAAAAGAAGCATACGAATTGAGCATGGCTAGGCCATTGTTGCCGAGCAATCTTAATTCTGGCGTCGCTGTGATTTTGCCAATGCGAGTGACCGCTGTGGCTGACGTTGCGCTGGCCGCGGCAATGTGGGTGCGTTGGATTTCAGGTGCCGTGAAAACCAACTCGTAATCATCGCCACCCGCCAATGTGAGCCGCAGAAGATCGTCTTGGCTTAAGCCCGAGCTCTGTGCGCAAGCCATGGTGCTTAGCACTTGCTGCGTGTCAATTTCTGCGCCCACCCCGCTGGCTTTTAAGATGTGTTGCAAATCGCCTAGCAAGCCGTCGCTAACATCGACGGCTGAATGGGCAAGCCCACGGAGCGCCAAACCAAGTTCGACCCTGGGCGTGGGTTTGTCCATGCGCATGAGCGCGGCTTCAAACACAGCTTGCGGCACACTCAAAGTGCCTCGAAAAACTTCCAAGGCCAAACGCGCATCGCCCAAATGACCACTGACATAAATGTCATCACCTGCTTTGGCACCGCCTCGCAGCAAAGCCATCGCTTGTGGCACCTCTCCCAATACGGTGATGCAAATGTTCAAGGGACCGCGCGTGGTGTCGCCGCCAATGAGGTCGCAATGATGGGCGTCGGCCAATGCCCACATGCCTTTTGAAAATTCAGACAGCCACTGCGGCACCACTTCAGGCAAAGCCAGCGACAGCAAGAAGGCCTTGGGCTGAGCGCCGCAAGCGGCTAAATCGCTTAAGTTAACGGCCAAAGCCTTGTGGCCCAAATGCAATGGGTTCACAGTCGATAAAAAGTGCCGTCCTTCAACCAACATGTCGCTTGAAATGGCCAATTGCTGACCCGCTTTCACTGAAAGCAGCGCGCAATCGTCTCCCACCCCCAGCACGGCATGGCGCGGGGGGCGCTTGAAGTAGGTTTCGATCAGATCAAACTCGCCCATAAACCCAAGCATAACCTCAAGCGCCGGCCATAACGCATCGTGAAATACCAACTTAAGCCGATGCAGCAGGACGCAACGAAAGGCCCGCAAAATGCGACAATTCGGTCATGACCACCTACCGCATTGCACCCTCCCTGTTGTCAGCCGACTTTGCCCGCCTGGGCGAAGAAGTTCGCAACGTCATTGCCGCCGGCGCCGACTGGATTCACTACGACGTGATGGACAACCATTACGTGCCCAACCTCACTTTTGGCCCCATGATTTGTCAGGCGCTCAAGCCCCATGCCAAAACACCCGATGGACAAGACGTGCCCATTGATGTGCACCTCATGGTGCAACCCGTAGATGCCTTGGCCGCCGCCTTTGCCGATGCAGGCGCCGACCTCATCAGTTTTCACCCCGATGCTTCCACCCATGTGCACCGCAGTGTGCAAGCCATCAAGTCCAAGGGCTGCAAGGCCGGCGTGGTGTTTAACCCGGCCGAGTCCCTTGATGTGTTGGAGTGGGTCATTGACGACATTGATCTCATTTTGATCATGTCGGTGAACCCGGGCTTTGGCGGTCAGAGTTTCATCGAGAGCGCATTGCGCAAAATTGAGCTGGCGCGCAAATGGATTGACGCCTCTGGCAAAGACATCCGCCTGGAAGTAGATGGTGGTGTGAAAGTGGACAACATTCGCCGCGTGGCCGATGCGGGCGCCGATACCTTTGTGGCGGGCAGTGCCATTTTCAGCAAACCCGATTACGCCGCCGTCATTCAAGCCATGCGCAAGGAACTGGGTTGAAACGGCAAATGAGCTTGGCCGAAATTCTGCTTTGAGCACAGGCCTGAGCTTTGGTACACTGGCATCCTCATGATTTTGTTTCATTCACTCTATGCAGTCCAGCTGCCGGCCGTTTTGAGCCGGGGAGCCTGGTCTTGGCGTCAGCCAGTCTAAATTGCTTAGAACCGGCAGCAAATGGCTGCCAAAGTGGGGTTCGTGTTTTGACCACACCCCTTGAATGAACCGGCCAAACATACGGAGCCCAGATCGTGATCACAGAATTAGAATTTAAAAGCCTCGCCCAACAAGGCTTCAACCGCATTCCTCTCATGCTGGAGGCCTTTGCCGATTTAGAAACCCCGCTTTCGCTTTATTTGAAGTTAGCCCATCACAAAGATGGTGGCAAATACAGCTTCTTACTTGAGTCGGTGGTCGGCGGTGAGCGCTTTGGCCGCTACAGCTTCATTGGCTTGCCAGCGCGCACCTTTTTACAGGCGCGAGGCTTTGGCAATGAAGCGCGCACCGAAGTTGTGACCGATGGCGTGGTGATCGAAACCGCACCCGGTAACCCACTCGATTTCATTGAGCAATATCAAAAGCGATTCAAAGTTGCGCTCAGGCCAGGCATGCCGCGCTTTTGCGGCGGTTTGGCGGGCTACTTTGGTTACGACGCGGTGAGGTACATCGAGAAAAAACTCGAAAAATCATGCCCGCCCGATACCTTGGGCACGCCCGATATTTTGCTGCTGCAATGTGAAGAGTTGGCCGTGATTGACAACTTGTCTGGCAAACTTTATTTGATGGTCTATGCAGACCCTGGCATGCCTGAAGCTTATGCCAAAGCCAAAAAACGTTTGCGTGATTTGAAAGAACAATTGAAGTATTCAGTCAGCGCGCCTGTCGTTGCTTCAACGCAAACCTATCCTGCAGAACGGGACTTCAAAAAAGAAGATTATTTGAAGGCCGTGTTGGAAGCCAAGGAGCTCATTGCGGCCGGCGACTTCATGCAGGTACAGGTAGGTCAGCGCATTAAAAAACGTTATACCGAAAGTCCCTTGTCTTTGTACCGCGCGCTCAGGTCACTTAACCCCAGCCCTTACATGTACTTCTACAACTTTGGCGACTTCCATGTGGTGGGTGCCAGTCCTGAAATTTTGGTGCGTCAAGAACAAACCGAAGAAGGCGTCAAGGTCACCATTCGGCCCTTGGCAGGCACACGCCCACGCGGCGCAACACCTGAAAAAGACAAAGCAGCCGAGCTCGAGTTGGTCAACGATCCCAAAGAGCGCGCCGAGCACGTCATGCTCATTGACTTGGCCCGCAACGACATTGGCCGCATTGCCAAAATAGGTTCTGTGAAAGTGACCGAAGCCTTTGCGATAGAGCGCTACAGCCATGTGATGCACATCGTGAGCAATGTCGAAGCCATTTTGAAAGAGGGCATGACCAACATGGATGTGCTCAAGGCCACGTTTCCAGCGGGCACACTCACGGGTGCACCCAAGGTTCATGCCATGGAACTGATCGACAAACTCGAGCCCACCAAGCGCGGCGTGTATGGCGGTGCGTGTGGTTACCTCAGCTACGCAGGCGACATGGATGTGGCCATTGCCATTCGCACAGGCATCATCAAAGATCAAACTTTGTATGTGCAAGCAGCAGCTGGCGTGGTGGCCGACTCTGTGCCCGAGCTGGAGTGGAAAGAAACCGAACACAAAGCGCGCGCCTTGTTGCGTGCCAGTGAGTTGGTAGAAGAAGGCTTGGAGTAATCAACATGAAAAAAATCAAACTGTTGATGATCGACAACTACGACTCTTTCACTTACAACATCGTTCAGTATTTTGGCGAACTGGGCGCCGACATCGAAGTCTTTCGCAACGATGAAATTGACCTTGAAGGCATTGCCGCTAAAAAGCCCGACCGCTTGGTCATCTCGCCTGGCCCTTGCTCACCCGCAGAGGCCGGTATTTCAGTGGCAGCCATTCAGCACTTTGCAGGAAAGCTGCCTATTTTGGGCGTGTGCTTGGGCCATCAAAGCATTGGTGCTGCGTTTGGTGGCAAGATTGTGCGAGCGCAAGAATTGATGCACGGCAAAACCAGTGTCATTCAAACCACGCAGCAAGGTGTGTTTAAAAACTTGCCCCCTAAATTCACAGTCAACCGGTACCACTCATTGGCCATTGAAAGAACAAGTTGTCCTGCAGATTTAGAAGTCACTGCATGGACGGATGATGGCGAAATCATGGGTGTTCGCCACAAAAGCTTGGCCATTGAAGGGGTTCAGTTTCACCCCGAATCTATTCTCACGGAGCATGGCCATGCCATGCTGAAAAATTTCTTGGAAGACCACTGACATGAACACCACCACTTCTTCTTCAGCGCGCGTCGATCTTCGAAGCGACACCGTCACACGGCCAACAGCTGGCATGCGTGAAGCCATGACCCAAGCTTTGGTGGGCGATGACGTGTTTGGTGACGACCCCAGCGTGAATGAGCTGCAGGAAAAAATTGCCAAAATGTTGGGCTTTGAGGCGGCGCTCTTCATGTCCACGGGCACACAAAGTAATTTGTGCGGCATCTTGTCGCATTGCCAGCGTGGCGATGAATACATTGTGGGGCAGATGGCCCACTGCTATCGGTGGGAGGGTGGAGGTGCGGCGGTATTTGGCAGTGTCCAGCCGCAGCCCCTGACGCAGCAAGCCGATGGCACTTTGGCTTTGGAAGACATTGAAGCCGCCATCAAACCCGATGACCCGCATTTTGCTAAAACCAAAATGTTGGCCTTGGAAAATACATGGGGCGGCAAAGTGTTGCCTCAAACTTATTTGAACGATTTCAGCAACTTTGCAAAGCAAAAGGGTTTGGCTCGCCACTTGGATGGTGCAAGGCTTTTCAATGCAGCGGCAGCACAGGCTACTGCATTGGGCACATCGCCTTACGATGAGGTCAAAAACATCACGCAATGTTTTGACAGTGTTTCTGTTTGCTTTAGCAAAGGCTTGGGCGCACCCATGGGCTCGGCCTTGTGCGGCTCCAAAGCGTACATCGCCAAAGCGCATCGCCTGCGAAAAATGGCGGGCGGTGGTCTGCGTCAAGCGGGCTTCATGGCGGCTGCAGCTTCCTATGCCTTAGACCATCACGTCACACGTCTTGCCGAAGACCACCAACTCATGGCGCATTTGGCCAAAGGCTTGGCAGGTATTCCGGGGCTGCAAATTGAAACACCTCAAACCAATATTTTGTTTGTTGATTTGGTGGGTGAAGCCAAAGCCCGCGGCGCGGCCTTGCAAGCGCATCTGAAAAACGAAGGCATTGACATGACCGGTTTGTACCGACTCAGATTTGTCACGCACTTGGATGTCGACCGTGCCGGTGTTGACCGCGCCATTGCGGCCATTCGCCAGTTCTTCGGCGCTTGAGGTTCAAAGCCTCACCAACATTGCCAATTTCATGAATTCAAAAACAGAGATCACCATGCCCATCACGCCGCAGGAAGCATTGCAAAGAACCATTGAGCACCGTGAAATTTTTCACGATGAAATGTTGAAGATCATGCGCATGATCATGAATGGTGAGTTGTCGCCTGTCATGACGGCTGCACTCATTACGGGTTTGCGCGTGAAAAAAGAAACCATTGGCGAAATTACCGCGGCAGCACAAGTGATGCGCGAGTTTTCAACCAAGGTCAACGTGCCCGACACACGCCACTTGGTGGACATTGTGGGCACCGGCGGTGATGGTTCGCACACCTTCAATATTTCAACCTGCTCTATGTTTGTGGCGGCGGCTGCAGGCGCTAAAACAGCCAAGCACGGCGGCCGCAGCGTCAGCAGCAAATCGGGCAGTGCCGATGTGTTGGAGAGCTTGGGCGTGAACATCAATTTATCGCCAGAGAAAATTGCGCAGTGTGTGCAAGAGGTAGGCATTGGTTTTATGTTTGCACCCAACCACCACCCCGCCATGAAAAATGTGGCGGCTTTGCGCAAGGAGCTGGGTGTTAGAACCATCTTCAATATCTTGGGGCCGCTGACCAATCCTGCAGGTGCACCCAATATTTTGATGGGCGTGTTTCACTCCGATTTGGTGGGCATCCAAATTCGTGCCTTGCAACGTTTGGGTGCCGAACATGCACTGGTGGTCTACGGCCGCGATGGCATGGACGAAGTGAGTTTGGGCGCATCCACCTTGGTGGGCGAATTGAAAGATGGCCACCTCACTGAATATGAAATTCATCCCGAAGACTTTGGCATGGCCATGGCCAGCCACCGAGCACTTCGCGTTGAAACGCCCGAAGAATCGCAAGCGGTTTTGCAAGGTGTTTTGAACAACGAGGCTGGCGCAGCACGCGACATTGTGATTTTGAATGCGGGTGCGGCTTTGTATGCTGCCAACGTCGCGACCTCCATCAAGGACGGCATTGCTTTGGCTCGCCAAGTCATTGAGTCGGGCGCCGCCAAACAAAAGTTAGCGCAGTTTGTGGCGTTCACCCAAACATCAGGCAACGCAGCATGAGTGACATTCTTAAAAAAATTGTGGCTGTGAAGCATGAAGAAATTGCTTTAGCTTCCCAAATGAAATCATTTCAAGCCGTGCGTGCAGATGCCGAGAGCCGTGTTCTCACGCGTGATTTCGTGGGCGCCATTCAACACAAAATAGCCAAGCAAGAAGCCGCAGTCATTGCTGAAATTAAAAAAGCCAGCCCGTCTAAAGGCGTGTTGCGCGCAGACTTTATACCCGCCGACATTGCGCAAAGTTATGCAGAGCATGGTGCGGCATGCTTGTCTGTTCTCACGGACGTTCAATTTTTTCAAGGCAGCAGCGATTATTTGAAACAAGCCAGAGCCAGTTGCGATTTGCCTGTGCTGCGCAAAGACTTCATGGTCGATGCCTATCAAATTTACGAATCGCGCGCCATGGGCGCAGACTGTATCTTGCTCATTGCGGCTTGCTTGGACGATGCCCAAATGAAGGACTTGGAGGCCATTGCTCGAAGTTTGGACATGGCGGTCTTGGTGGAGGTGCATGACGCAGAAGAATTAAGCCGCGCTTTGAAACTCAAGACGCCTTTGGTGGGCATCAACAACCGCAACCTTCGGACCTTTGAGGTGAGTTTGGACGCCACCTTGGGCATGTTGAAAGATGTCCCTGCCGACCGAATCTTGATCACAGAAAGCGGCATTTTGT
>CAIODE010000513.1 GCA_903856875.1 uncultured Burkholderiales bacterium | reverse complement strand
CTTTTTGGGCTTCTACAAAATCGCGCTCGAAGGCCACGATTTCTTCGGGGTAATAGAACTCCACCATGTTCAGCGTTTTCTCGGGGCTGATGGGATGGAGTGTGGACACCGTGAGCACATGCGGATACCACTCCACCATGATGTGGGGGTAGTAGGTGAGCCAAATGGCGCCATATTCGGGAACGGCGCCTTGACGATATTGCATGAGTTGTTTTTGCCAGCGTTCATAGACGGGGCTGCCTGCCTTGCCCAAACGGTTGGCGACTCCCACCGTTTGAACTGAGAATTCTTTTTTGAACTGCCAACTGAGGTCGTCGCAAGTCACGAAGTTGCCAAGGCCAGGGTGGAACGGCTCGACATGGTAGTCCTCGAGGTAAACCTCGATGAAGGTTTTCCAGTTGTAGTTGCACTGGTGCATCTCAACATGGTCGAGTTTGAAGCCGGTGAAATCTAATGCGGCGCGCGGCCCCATGTCGGCCAAGTCGGCTTCGATGTCGCGTCCATTGTCTTCAAACAACAAACCATTCCACTCGCGAAGCGGGTAATTTTGGAGGTTAAGACAAGGGTCTTGTGCGAAATGAGGGGCACCTAAAAGCTGACCTTCGGGGGCATAGGTCCAGCGGTGCAAGGGGCACACAATGTTGCCGCCGGCACTGCCTTTTTGCGGTGTGTTGAGTGAGCCTCGTCCTTGCAACATCACGGCTTGGCGATGTCTGCAAATGTTGGAGATCAGCTCAATCCCCTGCTTGGAGCGAACCAGAGCGCGACCACCAGACTCTTGGGGCAGCACGTGGTAGTCCCCGATGTCGGGAACGGACAGTTGATGGCCCACGTATTTGGGGCCTTGCTGAAAAATGGTTTTCAGCTCGCGCTGAAACAGCGCATCATCGAAATAGCTTGAAACTGGTAGTTGGCTTGCGGCCTGCTGCAGTTGAAGACTTAAATCAGACATGGGTGACCTGACCTAGAGACTCCCCCTATGAAGGGGCAGGAACATACGGTGAACCTAGGCTCTCCCGCGAAAAAAGCGGACCGAAGTCCGCCGATGAAGGGGCATTGTAGCCTCAGGTCAGCAATTTTGAGCCGAAGTCGACCTAAAATGCTTTTCTTTAGATCCAAATTCGCCATGCCCAAAGTACCTTCTCCTTCAGCCAAAGCTCAGGCCGACCAGGCACTGCCCGCCAGTTATGAAGAGGCGGTTCAAGAGTTGGAACAATTGTTGGCCAAATTGGAATCAGGGCAGTTGCCCCTTGATCAATTGCTGACCCATTACCAACGCGGCGCAAGCCTTTTGGCTTTTTGCCGCGAAAGATTGACGGCCATCGAAAACCAAATCAGCGTATTGGATGAAGGGACCTTGAAACCTTGGGATGGCGCATGAACTTCCCGATTTCAAACAACTTCAATTTCAAAGCTTGGACAGATGAACGCTTGGCGCAAGTTGAACAAGTTTTGAAACAGGGCATTGATGCCCATGCTCCCGCTGGTTTGGGTGAGGCGATGCGCTACGCGGTCTTGGACGGCGGCAAACGTCTCAGGCCTCTTTTGGTTTTGGCCGCTGCAGAAGCTGTAGGGGTTGATTTGGAAGCAGCCACCGTTTCTGATCAACCCAGTTCTTTGGCGGCATTGCGTGCGGCTTGTGCGGTTGAATTGATTCACGCTTATTCTTTGGTTCACGATGACATGCCCTGCATGGACAACGATGTGCTACGCAGAGGCAAACCCACTGTGCATGTGAAGTACGGCGAAGCGCAGGCTTTGTTGGCAGGCGATGCCCTACAAGCATTGGCGTTTGAATTTTTAACACCACAAGATGGCAGCACAGATGCTACGGTTCAAGCTGCTCAAGTCGCCTTGTTGTCCAGAGCCTCTGGTTATCAAGGGATGGCGGGCGGCCAAGCCATCGATTTGGCCAGTGTGGGTGTGCCCTTGAATGAGGCGCAACTGCGTCAAATGCATCGCCTCAAAACCGGTGCACTGCTCCTTTGCAGTGTTCAACTAGGGGCTGTCAGTGCGGGCAAACCTTCTACTTTGATCTTCGATGCCTTCACGCAGTATGCACAGGCATTAGGCTTGGCTTTTCAGGTGGTAGATGACATCTTGGATGTTACGTCTGACTCGGCCACTTTGGGTAAAACAGCCGGCAAAGATGCGGCTGCCGACAAGCCCACCTATGTGTCACTGATGGGCTTAGAGCAAGCCCAACAGTTGGCTACCAAGCTCTACTCAGAATCTCTGGCAGCACTTGATGCCAGCGGCTTGAACACCACGGCCACCGCCGCATTGTGCGCACTGGCCGCACAAGTGGTGCAACGAAAAAATTAACATGCTTGAATCGATTCACTCCCCCCAAGACCTTCGAAAACTGAAACGCGGTGACTTACCCCGCTTGGCCGCTGATGTGCGCCAGTGCGTGTTGGACAACGTGTCGCAAACCGGTGGTCACCTCAGTTCCAACTTGGGCACCGTGGAACTCACAGTGGCCTTGCACTATGTTTTCAACACACCAGAAGATCGCATTGTGTGGGACGTTGGCCATCAAACTTACCCTCACAAAATTCTCACGGGTCGGCGTGAGCGCATGCCAAGCTTGCGTCAATTGGGCGGTCTGTCTGGTTTTCCGCGCCGTGATGAAAGTGAATACGACACCTTTGGTACTGCGCATTCATCCACCAGTATTTCTGCGGCATTGGGCATGGCCATCGCAGCGCGCCAAAAGGGCGAATCACGTCATGCCATTGCCGTGATTGGCGATGGTGCCATGACCGCTGGCATGGCCTTTGAGGCCATGAACAATGCGGGCATTGAAGACTGCAAATTGTTGGTCATTTTGAATGACAACGACATGTCGATCAGCCCGCCTGTGGGGGCCCTAAACCGTTATTTGGCGCAACTCATGAGCGGCCGTTTTTATTCAACTGCCAAGAACATGGGGAAAAATGTTTTGAAAAGCGCGCCGCCGCTGTTTGAGTTGGCCAAGCGCTTTGAACAGCACGCCAAAGGCATGGTTGTGCCTGCCACAATGTTTGAGCAATTTGGTTTCAATTACATCGGCCCCATCGACGGGCATGACTTGGATTCCCTCATTCCCACATTGGAAAATATCAAGCAATTGCAAGGCCCGCAGTTCCTGCATGTGATTACCAAAAAAGGGCAGGGTTACAGGCTGGCCGAAGAGGATCCTGTGAACTACCACGGCCCCGGTAAGTTTGATCCTAAGGTTGGCTTGGTGCCAGCAGTCAAACCCGCTAAACCTTCTTTCATGCACATCTTTGGCCAATGGCTTTGTGACATGGCTGCCGTCGACAAACGTTTGGTGGGCATTACGCCCGCCATGCGCGAGGGCTCTGGCATGGTGGAATTCCACAAACGCTTTCCAGACCGTTATTACGATGTGGGCATTGCCGAGCAACATGCCATTACTTTTGCGGCTGGCTTGGCCTGTGAGGGCCTCAAGCCTGTGGTGGCCATTTACTCCACCTTCTTGCAGCGCGGCTACGACCAACTCATTCACGATGTGGCTTTGCAAAACTTGCCCGTGGTGTTTGCCCTTGACAGGGCTGGTTTGGTGGGTGCTGATGGGGCTACGCATGCGGGCGCTTATGACATTGCTTATTTGCGCTGTATTCCCAATATGTCGATTGCTTGCCCCAGCGACGAGCGCGAGTGCCGCTTGCTATTGAGTTCGGCATATGCTCAAAACCATCCTGTGGCGGTGCGCTATCCCCGCGGAGCAGGTGTGGGTGTTGCGGCGGGTTCCGATCTAGACACGGTGCCCTTGGGCAAAGCCGAAGTGCGCCGAGAAGGCGCTGGCTTGTGCATCTTGGCATTTGGTACCTTGCTTTACCCAGCCCTTGAAGTGGCTGAGAAATTGAACGCCACAGTGGTCAACATGCGCTGGGCCAAGCCTTTGGATGAGGCCATGATTCTTGAAATGGCTGCCAAACACAGCTGTTTTGTGACATTGGAAGATGCTTGTGTGATGGGGGGTGCGGGGAGTGCTGTGGGTGAGTTCCTGCAAAAATCTAAGCTGCTTAAGCCCTTGTTATCATTGGGCCTTCCAGATCAGTTCATTGAACACGGCGACCCCGCAAAACTCATGGCGATGCAGGGCCTTGATGCCTCAGGCATCGAAAAAGCCATATTGAGTCAGTGGCCCGATATCAAGTCTTGATCTACGACAAGCCCTGAAGGGTAAACCCCTTCTGCAGGGCATTTCATTTTTTCTACAATCAGTGGTTGTTATTTTTTTCGGAGTCTATATGGATTTCTTGTTATCCCTGTCCAAACGGATAGACCAATTCAGTGAGTGGGTTGGCCGGTGGGTGGCTTGGCTTGTACTCATATCAGTGCTTGTCAGTGCGGGCAATGCCATTTCGCGCAAGGCTTTCAACCTCAGCTCCAACGCCTTCCTTGAAATTCAGTGGTACATGTTTGCAGCGGTTTTCATGCTTGCTTCAGGCTACACCCTCTTGCGCCAAGAGCACGTGAAAATTGATGTGTTTTCAGGTAGGCTCTCCAAGAGAGCTCAAATCTGGATTGACATTGCTGGCATTTGCTTCTTCTTGTTTCCCTTTGTCATTTACATCATCACATTGGCAATGCCTTTGGTGATCAATGCGTATGTCACCAAGGAAATGTCTTCCAATGCAGGCGGTTTGATCCGTTGGCCAGTGTTTGCCATGCTGCCTTTGGGGCTCCTGCTGCTGGGTATTCAAGGCGTTTCT
>CAIODE010000512.1 GCA_903856875.1 uncultured Burkholderiales bacterium | reverse complement strand
ATTGCCGCCATTTCCAACGCGCGCCCCAAAATTGCAGACTATCCGTTCACCACTTTGCACCCCAATTTGGGCGTAGTGCGCGTCGGCCCCGAGCAAAGTTTTGTGGTGGCCGATGTGCCAGGACTCATTGAAGGCGCCTCTGATGGCGCTGGCTTGGGCCATTTGTTCTTGCGTCATTTGCAGCGCACGCGCTTGTTGTTGCACATGATTGACTTTGCCCCCTTTGATGAAACAGTCGATCCTGTAGCACAAGCCAAAGCCATTGTGGGCGAGCTCAAAAAATACGACAAAGCTTTGTATGACAAGCCGCGGTGGTTGGTGCTCAACAAACTCGACATGGTGCCTGCCGAAGAACGCGAAGCCCGCGTCAAAGATTTCATCAAACGCTTCAAATACAAAGGGCCGGTGTTTGAAATTTCTGCGCTCACTCGAGAAGGTTGTGAGACTTTGATCAAGACGATTTTCCAGCACATCAAAGCGCAGCAAATTCAAGAGCAAGAACCGGTCTATATCGATCCGCGTTTTGTTGAAGAACCACCCCTCTAATTGATTCGTCCATCGGAACCTTCTGAACTTCCGTTACATTGAACACCATGAGCCAGCCTTTCACGTCCACTGTTTTGCGCGATGCGAGGCGCATTGTGGTCAAGGTCGGCTCCAGTTTGGTCACCAACGAAGGACGCGGTCTAGACGAAGCGGCCATCGGTGAGTGGTGCCGTCAGATGGCTCTCATGGCCAAAGACGGGCGTGAGGTCATCATGGTGTCCAGCGGCGCCATTGCCGAAGGCATGAAGCGTTTGGGTTGGGCCACACGCCCTCAAGAAATTCATGCCTTGCAGGCGGCCGCTGCGGTGGGCCAAATGGGCCTGGCGCAAATGTACGATACCAAATTGCGTGAAAACGGTTTGGGCAGCGCGCAAGTCTTGCTCACGCATGCAGACCTGGCCGATCGCGAACGTTATTTGAACGCCCGGTCGACCTTGCTCACTTTGCTGCATCACAAAGTGCTGCCCGTGATCAACGAAAACGACACAGTGGTGAACGATGAAATTAAGTTTGGTGACAATGACACCTTGGGTGCCTTGGTCGCCAACTTGGTGGAGGCCGATGCCTTGGTCATCTTGACCGATCAAAAAGGTTTGTACACCGCAGACCCTCGCAAAAATCCTGCTGCTGAATTTGTGCACGAAGCCGTTGCCGGTGATCCTGCGCTAGAAGCCATGGCCGGTGGCGTGGGTTCCAGCATTGGCAGCGGCGGCATGATCACCAAAATTTTGGCAGCCAAGCGTGCTGCAGGTTCGGGCGCATCCACCGTCATTGCATGGGGGCGTGAACCCGATGCGCTCATTCGCTTGTGCAAAGGCGAGCCCATTGGCACCTTGTTGGTGGCGCAAACGCAAAAGCAGCAAGCCCGCAAGCAATGGATGGCCGATCATTTGCAATTGCGCGGTGCGGTCACAGTAGATCCAGGCGCAGTCTCCAAATTGCAGGCCGAAGGCAAGAGTCTGTTAGCGATTGGCATGACGCACGTTGAGGGTGACTTTTCTCGCGGTGATGTCATTGCCATTCGCGATGTGAACGGACTAGAAATTGCGCGTGGCTTAGCCAATTACGCCAGCGCTGAGGCACGACTCATTTGCCGCAAACCATCCTCAGAGTTTGAGGGCCTGTTGGGCTATGTGGCTGAGTCTGAATTTGTGCATCGCGATAACTTGATCTTGACCCGCTGAGCGTTCACTTGTCCAAACTGTTTTGCGGATCGGGGTCAAAGCTACCACCCGGTGGCAGCTCCATCCGAATTTGAGTTTGCATGAAGCCAAACTGCACCGTCATTGAAACCTCAGAGCCTTGTGGGTCAGGTGTTTCGCCTTCGTTGTCGTTGTTTCTTAGCCGAGGCGCGCCGCGGTAACCTCGTCCCCGGTTGTCATAGCGGGGCAAGTATCTGGACAACTCAGTGAGGGCCATTTCATAAACGCCTCGTTTGAACTCGACCACCACATCGAGCGGCACCCAGAAGTCGTTCCAGCGCCAAGCGTCAAACTCGGGGTGGCTGGTAGCGCGCAGGTTGATGTTCCAGTCAGGCTCGACCAGCTGGAGTAAATACCAAATTTGCTTTTGGCCCTTGTAATGGCCCCTGGCGTCTCTTCGGATGAAACGATCAGGCACTTCATAACGCAACCAATCACGGGTACGGGCCACGATGCGCACATGCTCCGGCAGGAGCCCCACTTCTTCGTGCAGTTCTCGAAGCATGGCTTGTTCAGGGCTTTCGCCCCGGTCAATGCCGCCCTGCGGAAACTGCCAACTGTGGGTTCGGATGCGCTTGCCCCAGAACACCTGATTTTTCTGGTTGAGCAGAATGATGCCGACGTTAGGCCGAAAGCCTTCGCGGTCAAGCATAATCAAATCCCAAATTTTTAAACTGTGTCCATTATGCACGGACGGTTCTGTGCACCATTAGGACTCACCCTGAGTACGCTTGGAATTAGCCCATGAAAGCCAGTCAATTTTTAATTTCCACCCTCAAAGAAGCGCCTGCAGACGCTGAGGTGGTGAGCCATCAACTCATGATGCGCGCCGGCATGATCAAACGCTTGGGCGCCGGCATATACAACTACATGCCCATGGGATTGCGCGTGATTCGCAAAGTAGAAGCCATCGTGCGCGAAGAAATGAACCGCGCTGGTGCCATCGAAATGACCATGCCGGTGGTGCAGCCCGCAGAACTTTGGCAAGAAACGGGTCGTTTTGAAAAAATGGGCCCAGAACTCTTGCGCATCAAGGACCGCCATGGCCGCGACTATGTGGTTCAACCTACCAGCGAAGAAGTGATCACGGATGTGGCTCGCCAAGAGCTTCGCAGCTACAAACAGTTGCCCAAAAACTTCTACCAAATACAAACCAAATTCCGTGACGAGCGCCGTCCCCGCTTTGGCTTGATGCGCGGCCGCGAGTTCATCATGAAAGACGCCTACAGCTTTGATCGCGACCCAGTCTCGGCCAAACAAAGTTACAAGATCATGGCCGATGCCTATCGCAAAATCTTCGATCGCTTTGGCTTGAGCTACCGTGCTGTGGCGGCCGACAGCGGCGCCATTGGTGGCGATTTGAGTGAAGAGTTTCAAGTGATTGCGGCCACCGGCGAAGACGCCATTGTGTATTGCCCCCAAAGCGATTACGCGGCCAACATGGAGAAAGCGGAAGCTTTGGCGCCCGCACATTCGCGTCCTGCTGCGGCCAAGCCTCAAACCCTCACACCCACGCCCGGCAAGAGCACCTGCGAAGATGTGGCGGCTTTGTTGGACGTCCCTTTGTCAAGCACTGTGAAATCCTTGGTCTTGGCCACCGATGAAACGGACGAGCAGGGCAACATCAAGGCCTCCAAGGTTTGGTTGCTGTTGCTGCGTGGCGATCACGACATGAACGAAGTCAAAGTGGGCAAGTTGCCTGGCTTGAATTCGGGTTTCCGCTTTGCCACCTTGACAGAAATAGACGAGCACTTTGGATGCAAGCCCGGCTACTTGGGCCCCTTGAATTTGAAGAAGCCCTTGAACGTGGTGGCCGACCGCGAAGTGGCTGTCATGGCCGATTGGATTTGCGGCGCCAACCAACCCGATCACCACATCACCGGTGTCAACTGGGGACGCGATGTGCCCGAGCCCATGATGGTGGCCGATTTGCGCAATGTGGTGGTGGGCGATATGTCGCCCGATGGCAAAGGTGCTTTGGTCATTGAGCGCGGCATTGAAGTGGGTCACGTGTTTTATTTGGGCACCAAGTACAGCCAAGCCATGAACGCCACGTTTCTGGATGAAAACGGCAAACCCCAGTTCTT
>CAIODE010000511.1 GCA_903856875.1 uncultured Burkholderiales bacterium | reverse complement strand
GGCGGCACTTCAAGGTCAATCCGATCGAGTGCCATGACCGGTGGTTGGCCTGGATAGGTTTTACAAAGGTCTTGAACAGAGATATTTGACATAAAAAATTCAGTGACTCTGCAAAATTCGCCATACCAGCATCTTGCGTTCGATGAAAACGATGATGCGATCGCTGATGTAACCCATGGCACCTATTGACACCATGTCGGCCAGCACAATGTCCATGCGACCTACATAGTAGGCGTCCCATAGAACATACCCTAAACCCGACTTGACCGCCACCATTTCGGACACAATTACCGCTGTCCAAGAAATGCCTAAACCAATGCGCAAGCCAGTAAAGATGGACGGCATTGCGGCAGGTAGCACGACACGTAGCAATAGCTGAGTTCTGCTTGCACCCATCATCAATGCAGCGCGAACCAAGTTGCGGTCAACATCGCGAGCCCCTTGAGTGGTGTTAACCACAATGGCGTAGAAGCCACCTAGAAAAATCAAAAAGATGGAACCAATGTCGCGAATGCCAAATACAGCAATTGAAAAAGGCAGCCACGCTGTGATGGGAATCGGGCGAAGGCTTTGAATCATGGGGTCTAGCATCTGTGAGATGAATTTACTCCAACCAATCAACAAGCCTAGCGGTACGCCAATGAGCGCAGCCAGCGCAAAGCCTTGGGCGACGCGCATCGAGGAGTACTCCACGTTGGCCAGCCAGCTGCCTAAGTAGGGGTTCAGCCCCATGCCAGGTTTTGCAAAAATCCAACTGTGCCAACCTTCGAGTACCTTCAGGGGTGTGGGCAAGATGCCGGCCATGCCGGGCATGTTGCCCATCACCTGCCACAAGGCGACGACGGCGGTTGGAACCACCAATCCGAGCATCAGTTGCTTGAAATGAGCCGTCGTCTTCATGGTGTCCCTTTGAAATTACTTCTTGATTTCTTTGGCCATGCTGTCGTCATATAACTCAGCAGCTTCTTTGGTGACGTCTTTTTGCACGATGCCTTGTTTGAAGGCTGCCTCGGCCAAACGACTGACTTGATCTTTGGTCAATACGCCGCCCAGCTTGATGATCTTGGCTGAATCTTTGGTGACGTTCAAAGGCAAACCTGTGTATTTGGAATAAGCATCGGCAAACATGTCATTGTTCTTGGCCATTTGCTCTTCAACTTTGAGGTAAGCCCACAAGAAGCGTTGCACCAAATCTTTTTTGGTGGTCATGGCTTCGCGCGAAGCGGCCAACATGCCCAGCTCAGCGCCTACAGAACGTGACTGGCTGTAGTCGAGTTTGCTGGCGAAGTAAGCATCGCCTTCGGCAACGGCTTGCGATTCAAAGGGCTCCCACAGCACCATGGCATCGATATCGCCGCGCTTCATGGCTTGAACAAATGCAGTACCGCCACCTTGAACATTCACTGGAGAGAAAGCGGTGTAGGGAATATTTTTTTCAATCAGAGTCATGGCCCACTGAAACCAGACAGCAGAGCCGGGTGCAATGGCAATTTTCTTGCCATTGATATCAGCCCAATCATCAATCTTCACGCCCTTGCGGACCACTAGAAATTTGACAGAACTGCCAACGCCAGTCAAGCCAATCAAGTTCTTGCTACCTTGCGCAGCCACAATCGCCAAGTCGCCAGGGCCAACCGCTGAAACATCGACAGAGCCAGACAGCAATGCGGTACGCGCATCGGCATAGCGAACAAACTCAGCGCGCTTCACTTCGATGTTGAGCTTTTTGAGTTCTTCTTCCAACATCAGCATGGGCGCAAGGTGACCCACCTTGACGTAGCCAATTGTGAGCACTTCTTTTTGTTTCATAGGCGCTGGGGATGGCCCCACAGCCAATGCTGCTGTTGCAGCCAGGCTTAGCACAATCGAGAGCAGGGTTCTTAAAGACTTCATCTTCTTCTCCATGGGTGGTTTGAAATTCAATGGCCGGTGAACTTGGGGAGCCTCTTCTGTGCAAAAGCCTTGCGGCCCTCCGCACAGTCGCTGCTTTTAAAACACGTATCAACGGCCTGATCGATACGCGAAATTTGAGACGTGTCGCCATCTGCAATGCAAAGCATGGCTTGTTTGAGCTCGATCCACATCGACAGGCTCATGGCGTTGTAACGAGCGGCGTCGTTAAGCGTGACTACACTGAAGTGCTGCTCGTGCGTGACATGAATAGTGCCCATGTTCAAACCACCTCTTGTGTGTGAAATTGTTGAATTTCTGCTTCCGAATAGCCCGCTTCTCTGAGCACTTCGTCGGTATGTTCGCCCCATCCTGGTGCAGGCGCCACAACTTGTGACGGCGTTCGCTCCAAAACGACGGGTTGTGTGATGTACGCAATTTCTTTGCCAAAGTTTGTCATCAAGGTTTCTGTGACTTTCAAATGCTTCACTTGCTCATCTTCAAACACCTCAGGAACTGTGTAGACCGGCCCCGCAGGAACGCCCACTTGGTTCAATAGATCGACCCAATGCTTAACCGTATTCTTTTTGAACTCTATCGCAATCTGTGCATTTAAGCGATCTCGATATTGGACACGCAAGGGTTCGGTTTGAAATTCTGGGTCAGCATACCAGTCTGGCTTGTTCAGAACATCACAAAACCGCTTCCAATTGCCCTCGCCTGAGGCGCCCAGATTGAAACAACCGTCGTTGGCGTCAAACAAGCCCATGGGGGAGCTGGTGGGGTGGTTGTTGCCTACTTGGACCGGCACATCATCGTCATTGAGGTAGCGTGCCATTTGGAAGTCCATCATGGCAATTTGCGAATGCAACAAGGAGCTGTGCACCCATTGGCCTTTGCCAGAAACTTCACGCTCTAAAAGTGCAACCAAAATACCCAAGGCACAGTACAAACCCGCACTCAAATCGGCCACCGCCAAGCCGGCGCGAATGGGGCCGTGCTCGGGCTCACCCGTGACACTCATCAAGCCGCCCATGCCTTGAATGATTTGATCAAAGCCAGGTCGCCAAGCGTAGGGGCCGTTTTGCCCAAAACCAGATATGCTGGCCAAAATGATGCGCGGGTTGACCTTGGCCAGCGACTCGTAATTTAGGCCCAGTTTGTTTTTGACGTCGGGGCGCCAGTTCTCTACCACCACATCTGCCTCTGCCACCAAGCGCATCAGAACTTCCTTGGCCCCCGGTTTTTTGAGATTGAGGGTCATCGAACGCTTGTTGCGGTTGATGTTTTGAAAATCTCCGCCTTTGCGGTTGGCCGCAAACATGGCTTCATTGGGATCAACGCCAGGCGGTGGTTCAACGCGAATGACATCTGCACCAAAGTCGGTCAGGATGCGCACGCAATTGGGACCCGCACGGACCCGCGAGAGGTCAATGACTTTGAATCGAGAGAGTGCGCTGGAAGCTTGAATTTTTGGCATGGGTTCAGAGGTTCCAAAAAGTAAATGGAGATTGCTCAGCAAAATTGAGGAGCTGGTGCTCGGCAAAGGGCCTGGCTAAAACTTGCACGCAGAGGGCTCGTCCATGCTCATCACGGCCAATGGGCAGGTTGAGAGATGGCAAGCCGAGGTAGTTCACAAAACCCATGTAGCGGTGCATGGCAAACAAGGCCTTGCGATCAAAAGAGGCATGCCCAATTTCTACTGTTTGCCAATCGGGCACTGTGTCTGCAAGCGACGGCATGATTAAGAAGTCAGATGCGCTGAAATGATGGTTAACAAAGTCGTGCAAAAAAAATGGCCGAGATTGCAACGAAGCTTCGTACCAACTCTGCGGAAGACCCAGTCCCATGAGGCCAATAGCTTGAACACTGGGTGCGGCAGTGCCTTGTTTCAAAGCGGCATGGTGGGTTTGAGCAGTTTCATAGAACAACACGCGTTGTGCGTGCCGGTTGAGGACATCAAACGCTTCGTCCATGTTGATTTCAAAGACATTGCCTTCTAACTGAGAGATCCAAGTGCGTATGGCTAGGGCCACCGCGGGTGCGACACCCTTTTCAGGCAACCAAAGCTGGCAGTTCAAAGCCTGCGTGGCCTGATGGCGAGGCAATTGGGGACACAAAGCGGTCCATATTTCTCGAGCGTCTTGCGCATAACGACTCAAAATACCTACGCTGTCGAGCGAAGGTGCCAATGGTGCGCAGCCCTCATTGCTGACCGCGCCGTGAGTGGTTTTGAGCCCTATCAAACCGCAAGTTGCTGCGGGTATGCGGACCGAGCCTGCGGTGTCTGTGCCCAAAGCTGCGTAAGACATACCGCAAGCCACGGCCACAGCCGATCCGCTGGATGAGCCGCCCACCGCTGCATGCTCATCTGTTGGGTTGATGCATCGGGCAAAGTGAGTGTTCTGGGATGTAGCGCCACAAGCGTGAGGCGCCATGACAAGTGCAGACCACTGAATGGCGCCCGCTTGCTGCAAATGAGAAACAGCTGCTGCTGAATCAAGGCCCGACTGCGCATAACCCAAGCCAACACCGCAGCCTGGTAAACGGTCTTTAAGTTGGAAAATGTCTTTGTGCGCCAATGCAATGCCAGCCAAGGGCCCGTCTTGAGGTGGGGCAAACGGAAGCTCTTCAACCACACAAGGAAACGTTGCATTCAAGCTTTGGCCTCGCTTCACCTGAGCCAACAAGGCTTCTTGGGCTGAGACATCTCCTGCAAGGATGTTGGCTTGCAGTTGAGTCATGCGCGCAGGCAACTCAAACATCGGCCAAGCTTTTCAGCAATTCGTCAAAGTTGCCAAGGGCAGGGCGCTTGTCGTCAGAGCTTGCCGAGGTTTGCAATCGCGCCAAGTTTTTGGCTGCTGCTAAGAGGATGGCCTCCGATGGCGCATATGCGTGCTGAACAAAGGCCTGTTGAGCCAATGGCATGAACGCAGAATGGTGGTCAAAATCGGAGGGCATGGGGCAATGCTTAAATTTTGTGGTCAGATTGTGTATATTTATACACGATTTTCGTATTTTTCGGGCTAATCAAATACGCACATTGACTGAGGGACATGATGAAAGTCAGCGACCAAATTAGATTGCGCATCGAATCCGCCATTGCATCGGGCGAGCTGTTACCTGGGGATGCAATTGACGATGTGGCCTTGGCGGGTCATTACAAAGTTTCGCGCACACCCGTTCGAGAAGCGCTGCTTCAACTTCAAGCGCAAGGCATTTTGAGCAGTACCCCCCGAGGTGGCTCGATGGTCGCCAAAATGAATTTGCAACAGCTGCTTTCATTGTGGGAATTGCTGGCCGAGCTTGAGGGCATTGCCGTGCGACTGGCTTGTGAACGCATGACAAACGAAGACACTCAAGCTTTGATGAAGCAGCATCGGAGTAGCAAAAAAATAGCCGACAAGGAAGACATGGACGGTTGGCAAGAAGCTAACTTGAAGTTTCATGAAATCATTTACGAAGGTGCCCGAAACCCGTTTTTGCGTCAAGAAGTTTTGCGCATACGTTCACGCACAGGGGCCTATCGCCGCCATGCATTTGGCGCCTTGGGCCGCATCAAATCTTCGTACGATCAGCATGAAAAAATTGTGAGTGCCATACAGAAAAGAGACACGGTAGCTGCTTCTATGTGCATGACCGATCACATGAGACCCGGACGTGATTCCAAAACACTCAATGATTTCATCATGAGTTTGCCGCGTGAATTGCTGGCCGGTTAAGCGCAGCTTGACCTTCGGGTTTGGTTTAATTTGTGCGTTTGAAAAAAAGCCCCACTTCAGGTGAAGTGGGGCTTGAGTATGGTGGGCTAGCGTCTATTGAATGATGCCTTGAAACCCACAGGAATGCTAGGTTTTATTTTTTAAAATTGATTTCCCCCCCCCCGGTGTGCCTTTGATACCCCATGATATTAAATCGAAAGCTAAGGTTGATGCTGCTGCCAAGGAAATCATGGCAGTATTTG
>CAIODE010000510.1 GCA_903856875.1 uncultured Burkholderiales bacterium | reverse complement strand
TTTGATTTTTTCTGCTTGATCTTTGTCATCAAAAGGGCCGCTTCGAACTCGAAAGATGGCGCGCCCGGCCTGTTCACGTTCACTGACTTTGGCTTCAATGCCCATCATGGAAAGCTTGGCTTTTTGGGCGTCTGCATCAATTGCAGATTTAAACGCGCCCGCTTGAACAAAATAAGTAAAAGGGTCGCTGGCGGCAGTCGTTTTGTTGGCGGGCTGAGGTGTGGCTGCGGCTGGTGGTGAAGATGCGGCAGGTGCAGGCGTGGAAGCCGCCGGTGCGGATGCTGCAGGCGCTGAATTTGAATTTTGTTTTTTGACCAAATCTGCCAAGGGGTCGGCCGTGACTGCGGGTGCGGCGGCATTTGGAGTGGGTGCCCCTGATGGGGTGGCGCCAGGATTGGCAGCCGTGCCGTCGGCCGGTGCTTCAGGCGTAACGGGTTTGCTTTGCAATGCACCGTTGGGGTTCCAATCTTTGTTCTTTTGCGCTTCGACGGCATCTTGATCGGCTGAGCGTGATTGGTTCTTGTTGCTAAAGGGCATGGGCACTTTGGTGACGTACATGGCAACACCCAGGGCGATGGTGAGGCCAATGACCAAACCTAGAACAAAGCCGAGCAAGGTGCCGCCGCGCTGGCTTTGGATGTTGGAGAGGGACATGTTGTGGAGTGCTCTTAAAGTCATACCGAAAAAAAAGTGGCGTCTGAATTACATCTGCTCAGGTGCGGACACACCCAAGATTTTTAAACCATTTTGCAAGACTTGTGCGCAGGCTGCAACCAAGGCCAAGCGCGCAAGTTTGAGCGCTTCGTCTTCAACCAAAATACGCTCTGCATCGTAGTAGCTGTGGTAGCTGGCGGCCAAGTCGCGCAAGTAAAACGTCACATCGTGCGGTGCAAAGTCTTGCGCTGCATCGGTGAGCATTTGAGGGTACTTGGCCAACAGCAACATGAGGGCCTGAGCTTTGGGGTTTTCTAAGTTGGACAAGTCGACTTTGGCCAAGCTGGTCACATCGCCACCCCAGGTTCGCAAAATGGAGCAAATGCGAGCGTGCGCATATTGCACGTAATACACCGGGTTGTCGTTGTTTTTTGCCAAAGCCAAATCAATGTCGAACACGTATTCGGTATCTGGCTTGCGACTGAGCAAGAAGAAGCGCACCGCATCTTTGCTGGTCCACTCAATGAGATCGCGCAGTGTTACATAACTGCCAGCGCGCTTGGAAATTTTCACTTCAACGCCGCCGCGCATCACGCGCACCATGGTGAGCTACACGTAGTCGGGGTAGCCCTCTGGAATGCCAGCGCCCGCGGCTTGCAAGCCAGCGCGCACGCGTGCAATGGTGCCGTGGTGGTCGGTGCCTTGAATGTTCACGACTTTGGTAAAGCCGCGTTCCCATTTGGCAATGTGGTACGCCACATCGGGCACAAAGTAGGTGTAGGTGCCGTCGCCTTTGCGCATGACGCGGTCTTTGTCGTCACCGTAGTCGGTGGACTTGAGCCACAGCGCGCCATCTTGCTCGTAGGTCTTGCCTGCTTCTTGAAGCTTCTTGACTGCGGCGTCAACGCGGCCGCTGGTATAGAGACTTGACTCAAGGTAGTAGTTGTCAAACTTGACGTCGAAGGCTTTCAAGTCGAGGTCTTGCTCGTGACGCAAATAGGCCACGGCAAATTCGCGCATGCCATTCAAATCGTTCAGATCGCCACTGCCTGTAAATTCACGGTCGTCCGACTTGACGGTTTTCTTTGCCAAGAAATCTTGCGCAATGTCTTGGATGTAGTCGCCGTTGTAGGCGGCAGCGTTTTCGCCGCTGGGCCACTGAGCATCACCAGGCTTGAAGCCTTGCGCCCGCAATTGCGTGGACGTGGCCAAGGTATTGATTTGCACGCCCGCGTCGTTGTAATAAAACTCACGGTACACAGACCAGCCTTGCGTGGCAAACAAATTGCAAATGGCATCGCCTAAAGCGGCTTGCCGGCCATGGCCCACATGCAATGGCCCTGTTGGATTGGCGGACACAAATTCCACCAATACTTTTTCGTTGCGCTCAGCTTGCTTGCCAAATAAAGAAGCTGCATGCAGCACTTCTTGGATGACCGCTTGTTTGGCGCTGGGCTTGAGCTTGAGGTTTAAAAAGCCAGGGCCTGCAATGTCGATGCTTTCAACCCACTGGGTGAAAGCGGGTGTAGCCATGAGTGCAGTGCGTAAGGCCTCACCTACTTGTCTGGGGTTTTGACCCAAGGGCTTGGCCAAGTGCATGGCAGCCGTGCAGGCCAGATCGCCATGGGCGGCTACCTTGGGCGATTCAAAAATGGCTTTGGCGCCGGCACCAGAATGCAGGCGTTCGAGTTCGGCGGCAAGGGCCGACAGTAATTCTTGTTTGGCTAAGAGCATGCCCCGATTTTACGGGGCGCTTTGCCAAGTTGCGGGCAAGCTGTAGTGATGCTTTAAAAAGTCTATCCAAAGGCGCAAACGGAGGGGTAAATGCTTTCTTTGGGGAAAAACGCCGTAAATGCCGTTGGGCGGCGCGGCAAACTCGGCCAACACCTCGACCAATTGACCCGTTCTGATGTCATTTTCCACCTCCCAGGTGCTGCGCCATGCGATGCCCATGTCTGCCAGGCACCAGCCGTGCAAAACTTGGCCATCCGAGCAATCAAGGGGGCCATGCGGCCGCAAGTAGGTCACTTCTGGGCCTTCGGCATTGTCTGTGGGTGGAACTTTAAAGGCCCATCCGCGCGTTTGGGAGGCATCGCTAGACAGTGTGAGGCAGTTGTGATGGAGCAAGTCGGAAGGCGTTTTGGGGGTGCCATGCTTGGCCAAATATGCAGGGGTGGCCACACACATGCGCCGGTTGTCGGCCAAGCGCACGCTGACCAAGGAAGAATCGGGCAGGTCGCCAACGCGCACTGCAAAGTCAAAGCCTTCGCCTGCCAAGTCAATCACGCGATCGCTCAGGCTGAGCGAAATTTTGACATCTGGATTTTGTGCGTGAAACAAGGGTGCAAGGGGTGCCACATGCCTTCGCCCAAAACCCGCGGGTGCGGTAATGCGCAAATGACCGCTGGCTTTCAAGCCGCCTGCTGAAACGCTGTCTTCCGCATTGGCCACATCGCTTAACAGGCGTTGGCAATTTTCTAAAAAAGCGCTGCCCTCGTGCGTCAAGCTGATGCGCCGGGTCGTTCGCAACAACAACTTCACACCTAAGTGTGACTCCAAGGCATCGAGTCGTCTGCCCATGATGGCAGGGGCCACGCCTTCTGCACGCGCAGCCGCACTCAAGCTGCCACGGGTGGCAACCGATACAAATGATTCAAAAACTTTGAGCTTGTCCATGGTTCAAGGGCTTGTCTGTTTGCGGTTTAAGCCGTCTCGTTGGGATGACTCAGTTTTTGAATTTCTTCTGAGTTGTAGCCAAGGCTGCTTAACAAACTTTCGTTGTGCTCACCCAAATGGGGCGCCGGTTGCCGAACCTTCAAGCGCTCCTGGTTCATGCTCAGCGGCAACAAGACGGTATGAATGCTTCGGCCATCGTTCAAGGTCATCGGCGCGAGGCCGCCTGTGGCATGCAAATGAGGGTCGTCTAACAATTCGTGAGGCGCTGTGATGGGCGCATAAGGCAGTGAATTTTTTTCAAAAACTTCACTCAGTTCTTGTGCAGAGAAATTTTGAAGACGTTCTCGCAAAATGGGCAGCAGCCATTCACGCGCTAGCACGCGATCGTTGTTGCTGGTCAGTTTGGGGTTGTTGAACAAATCTGAGTAGCCAAAGGCCTCGCAAAATATTTTCCA
>CAIODE010000509.1 GCA_903856875.1 uncultured Burkholderiales bacterium | reverse complement strand
TGGTCGTGCCATGGAAATTGTGCACGAGCAGCGCGACCTTGAGCGCTACATGCGCGAAGCGGTGAAGGTCAGTCACGATTCTCCCGTGTTGCTCGATCGTTTCTTAAACGATGCCATTGAGTGCGATGTTGACTGTATTCGTGACCCCGAAGGCAAAACCTTCATAGGGGGTGTCATGGAACACATCGAACAAGCCGGTGTGCACAGTGGTGACTCTGCATGCTCATTGCCACCTTACAGCTTAAGCGCGGCCACAGTGGACGAGTTGAAGCGACAAACCGCCGCCATGGCCGGTGCCTTAAGCGTGGTGGGTTTGATGAACGTTCAGTTCGCCATTCAACACGTTGACGGCAAAGATGTGATTTATGTGTTGGAAGTCAACCCCCGCGCGTCCCGCACGGTGCCTTATGTTTCAAAGGCCACAGGCATTCAATTGGCCAAAGTGGCGGCACGCTGTATGGCCGGACAAAGCTTGGCATCACAGGGCATTACCAAAGAAGTCACGCCCCCTTATTTCAGCGTCAAAGAAGCGGTGTTTCCGTTTGTGAAGTTCCCTGGCGTAGACACTATTCTGGGCCCCGAAATGAAGTCCACAGGCGAAGTCATGGGTGTGGGTAAAACCTTTGGTGAAGCTTTTGTGAAGAGCCAAATGGGTGCTGGCACCAAGTTGCCACGCGAAGGCAAGGTGTTTCTCACCGTTAAGAACAACGACAAGCCACGTGCAGTGAAGGTCGCACGCGATTTGGTGGCGCAGGGCTTTGAAATTTTTGCAACCAAAGGCACAGCGGCTGCAATCGCAGCAGAAGGCGTTGCGGTTCAGGCGGTCAACAAAGTCACAGAAGGACGCCCTCACATTGTGGACATGATCAAGAACAAGGAGATAGCTTTGGTCATTAACACAGTGGAAGAGCGACGCAACGCCATTGCCGATTCCAGGGCCATTCGCACCTCAGCGCTCTTGGCACGGGTCACCACCTTCACTACAATTGCCGGCGCAGAAGCTGCGGTTGAAGGCATGAAGTACATCGACAATCTGGATGTCATTTCTGTTCAAGAAATGCACGCCATGTTGATCGGCTAATAGAAATACGGAGACATTGAAGTGACGACCATTCCCATTACCCTGCGAGGCGCAGAAAAGCTCAAAGCTGAGCTTCACCAATTGAAAACTGTTGAACGGCCTTGGGTGATCAACGCCATTGCCGAAGCACGGGCTCAAGGCGACTTGAGTGAAAACGCTGAGTACGATGCAGCCAAAGACCGTCAAGGTTTTGTCGAGGGACGTATCCAAGAGGTGGAAGGTAAACTTTCTGCTGCTCAAATCATTGACCCTGCATCTGTCGATGCGGGTGGTCGTGTGGTGTTTGGTGCCACCGTCGAGCTTGAAGAAGAGAGCACGGGTGAAGTGGTCAAGTACCAAATCGTGGGCGAAGACGAAGCCGATCTCAAGTTTGGCCTGATCAACATCAGCAGCCCCATTGCACGCGCGCTCATTGGCAAGGAAGAGGGTGATGTGGCCGTGGTTCAAGCACCAGGTGGCGAGAAGCGATACGAAATTGTGGCGGTCTCTTACATCTAAGAGATTGCAAGCGATTCAAAAAAGGCGTTCAGTGGAACGCCTTTTTTGTCCCTGCTATTCTATCCAATGCTCAGCCACCCAAAGCGCTGGCTTGATGAACCTGAATTTTCGATTGCGCTTGCCGGCCAAGGCATCGGGCGGATTGCACTCACCATGAAAAATCACAATGCGTGCATCGGTTGGAATTTGTGGAGCCGTCCAATAGTTGGTGGGCCAACTAGGAATGCTGTGGTATTTGAAACTGGGGCACCACTCAGAAGGCCAGTAAGCCAGATGGCCTTGGCGGTGCATGTAGTCTGAAAGATAGGCCTGTTCATTTCGGAATTGTTGGCGAATGCTTTCGAAATGATTCCGGAAATATTCTAGAACCTCTGGATGTTCACCCAACTCATAACGGTAGACCGAAGAGTTACCAGTAATTCGCCAAGGTCGTTTGTAATCGTGAATGATCATGAACTTGCCAGGCACTTCGAAGAATCCATCGAGGCTACCCGTGATGACCACATCGACATCTAGAAACAAGGCGGTGCCGGTGAGGCCATGCAGGTCTTTGGTGAAGGATGCCAGCTTGGTCCAACCGCGTTCTGGAATACCGGGGGGCAGGTCCAATGCAGGAATGGGCAAGCACTGAACTTCGCTGCGAATGCCCTTGCCATCGTCAGTGAGGCAGACCATGTTGAAGTCGCCCGTGAGGTGCCTTCGCACCATGGCGAACAAACGGTTGACATACTCGGGTCCGTACTTGGTGCCCCACTTCATGCAAATGATGTGACGTTGGGAGGTCTGCATGGGCACTGTCTTGGCTCAGGCTTGATTGCGCTTCTTGATCGATTTTTGTTTCACTTTGGCGCGCTTGACTTGGCCGCCTGAGGTAAGGCGTTGGTTGCCCAAGACGCGCAATGTTTTCACTTCAGGCCGCTGGCCGCCGCGGCTGCTGTACTTCAAGACCTTAAAATCACGAGGTCCAGCCATGCGATCTTCGGAAACGGTCTTTTCCTTTTCCGGAACGGGGCGCCAAAGCACCAGCAATTTGCCAATGTGTTGAATGGGCGCTGCGCTTAAGTCATCTGCCAGTTGGTTGAACATGGCTTCGCGGGCAACACGGTCGTCACCCAGAACACGAATTTTGATCAACCCATGGGCTTTTAAGGCAGCGTCTGTTTCTTTGACAACAGCAGGCGTGAGGCCATCGTTGCCAATCATGACAACGGGATCGAGGTGGTGCGCTTCGGCTCGGTGAACCTTGCGTTGGGCGGGAGTCAATTGAATTTGGGGCATAGCGCTATTATCCCTGCTTGAACGGAAGATCATGAAAGTAAAAACCAAAAGTAAAAAAGTCAACAAGTCGTGGTTGAACGACCACGTCAATGACCCCTATGTCAAGTTGGCAAAAAGAGAGGGCTATCGGGCGAGGGCGGCCTATAAACTGAAAGAAATTGACGAAACTTTTGGCCTCATCAAGCCCGGCAACCTGGTGGTTGACTTGGGCTCAGCGCCTGGGGCTTGGAGCCAATATGTTCGCCGCAGGCTATCGCCAGGGGGCGCAGCGGTGGGTGATTTGAACGGCACCATCTTGGCCGTTGACCTGCTGCCCATGGAGCCTGTTGAGGGCGTTCACTTCATTCAGGGTGACTTTACGGAAGCCGATGTGCTGGCCCAAGTTCAAGCCATTGTGGGCGACCGCCCGGTCGATGTGGTGGTGTCAGACATGGCGCCCAACCTGTCGGGCATTGACTCTGTAGATGCTGCACGGAT
>CAIODE010000508.1 GCA_903856875.1 uncultured Burkholderiales bacterium | reverse complement strand
CGGTGGTCATGACCACGCTATCACCCTGTGCTTGATGGGCTTTGATTTGTGCTTTGCCACCGGCGCACAAACGCGGTGCCACCCACGCGCTTAAGAATTCTTGGCGAAGTGCTTCCCAGTCGGCAGGTGATTTGAGTGTTAGCGTGCCAATGTAAAACTCACAAAACGCCTGCACATTGACGGCGCCTGTTTTGTAGTCGCGCGCCATGGCTTCGTTTTTGGCAGAGAAGATGGCCTTGTCTAGCATGCCTTTGTCAATTAGAAAGTCACACCACAGCTGATCGCTGTCGCCATCTAGCAGGGTGTGGTCTAAGTCGAACAGGGCCAGTCGCATGTCAGTTACTGCGCAAGTGCCAAGCTTTGGTGCGGGTAAAAGTAGCCAAACCTTCTCGCGACAAAGTCAGGCCCATGCCTGAATGGCCATGGCCACTCCAAGGCAAACGTGGGCTGACGCGGTCGCAGCAATTCCAGTACACCGTGCCTGCGCGAACTTGCGACAGCACTTCGCGTGCGTGTTGCTCCTTAGGTGTGTAGACGCCAGCCGTTAAGCCGTATGGCGTGTCGTTCATGAGGCGAATAGCCTCTGCATCGTCATTCACTTTTTGAATGCCAATGATGGGCCCAAAACTTTCGTCACGCATGAGGGCCATGCTGTGGTTCACGTTGTCAAATACGGTAGCTTCAAACCAATTGCCTTTGCCAGCCATGGGACCTTTGCTGCGTTGCCCCCCCAACAAGCAACGCGCGCCTTTGGCTTTGGCGTCAGCAATCTGATCTTCTAAAACTTTGAGTTGTGGTGCGCGTGTGAGCGGACCCAAATAGGTGTCTGCGGCCATAGGGTCGCCCATTTTGAAAGTTCGAACGGTGTCGACCAAAGCCTCAACGAATTGGTCGTGAATGCTGGCATGCACATAAATTCGCTCGACGGAACAGCAACTTTGACCCGCGTTGTACATGGCACCGTCTGCTAAAGACTGAGCCGCGGCCACAGGGTCGGCATCGGCGCAAACATAGGTGGGATCTTTGCCGCCCAACTCCAATTGCAGCTTGGTCATGCGCGGCCCCATGATGTTGGCAATGTGTTGACCTGTAGCCAAAGATCCCGTGAAAAACATGCCATCCAGTTGTTGGGCAAGCAGGGCATTGCCAGTGTCGGCGGCGCCAATGAGGGTGGCAAAGACGTCTTGGGGGATGCCAGCCTCGTGCAGCAAACGGGCCATGGCCAAGCCACTCATGGCGGCAAATTCTGAAGGTTTGTAAAGAATGGCGTTGCCCATGAGGAGGCCGGGCACAAATACATTGCCCCCTACAAACCAAGGATAGTTCCAAGCTGAAATGTTGCCAATCAAGCCAAGCGGAATATGCTGAATTTGCTCGCACATGCCGTCTTGGTTGTAAACCGTTTCGGTTTTGAGTATGCCTTCTGCTTCTGCCAAGAAAAAATCTACACGTCCTAAAAAGCCGTTCAGCTCATTGCGTGAATGTGCCAGTGGCTTGCCGGTTTCTTGGGTCATGGTTTTGGCCAAGTCGTCGATTTGCGCTTGAACCAAACCGCGAAATTTTTGGATGCAAGCTATGCGCTGGGTAAGAGGTGTGGCCGCCCAGGCCGCTTGTGCATTGCGAGCCTTCTGCGCTTTGATGGCCACAGTCGCACCATCGTCAATGCGCAGTTGGGTGATGAGTTCTTCGGTAGCAGGGTTGTTAACGTCTAGCAATTTCATGAGGGTCCAATAAAGATCGAAAGAGGATCAAGAGAAGATCAAGTTCAAAGAGGCGCTTCAAGGTTTACGCGTTTTGCTTCACACGCGCTGCATTTAAGAAGTCAGTCAGGATGGGGCTGTCGTCCAGCGTGCCCAAAGCTGGCTTGTGAAATTCTGGGTGCCATTGAACTGCAGCCACATAAGCATCGCCTTGGTGGCGAATGGCTTCAGGGATGTTGTCGTGAGGGCAGAATGCCTCCACCACAAAGTTGGGGGCGAGATCTTTCACGCCTTGATGGTGAATGCTGTTGACTTTGGCCAATTTGGCGCCGCCTAGTAATTGAGACAATTTGCTGGAGGGATCAAACTGAACTTCGTGCATGTTCAGATCGTATTGAACACCGTCTCGGTGCCTTAAGGCCTCGGGTTTTTGGGTAGCAATGTCTTGGTAGAGCGTGCCTCCAAAAGCGACATTGATCATTTGCATGCCGCGGCATACGCCCAGCACCGGCTTGCCAGCCGCTACAAATGACTCAATGAGTTTTTTCTCATAAGCATCGCGCACACGGTCGCCTGTCCAGCGCGGGTCCATCACTTCTTCGCCATAGCTGCCGGGCCACACATCGCTGCCGCCCATGAGCACCACGCCATCTAACCATTGGGCATAGTCAGCAATTTGCGCATCACCTACTTGGGTGTCGCCTTCGGGGGAAGGAATCATGACGGCCAAATCACCTTGCGACATGACCCAATGTGCCACCGACTGCTCAATGTACTGAAGCGTCTTGCCTTTGAAAATGAGTCGCTCTTTGTCTGGGTGAAAGAAGCATGCTGAGATGCCAATCTTGAGACGCTTGGAATTGGATGACATG
>CAIODE010000507.1 GCA_903856875.1 uncultured Burkholderiales bacterium | reverse complement strand
GGTGATCCTTAAGCACGGAATTTTGGCCAATGCAGGTGAAACCACCCAGCATTAGCGCGAAGACACTGTGGTGGTGCCCGATCCCGCAGACCGCGCCACCATTGAAGAAGAGCACGCTTTAGAGTTGCGTACACGCGATCGTGAGCGCAAGTTGCTGAAGAAAATCGAGCAATCCATTCAGCGCATCGATTCAGGTGACTATGGCTACTGTGATGAAACGGGTGAACCCATTGGCGTGGGCCGTTTGTTGGCGCGTCCAACTGCCAATTTGTCATTAGAAGCACAGCAGCGTCGCGAACTCAAACAGAAAATGTTTGGAGATTAAATTGAGGCTGCTGATGACTTTAAAAAGGCTCCACCAGGGGCCTTTTTTTCGCATTCAAACAACATTTGTTGTGCCCTTGGAATTTTTTGTAAAAATTTGAATTATTTTTTGATTCGTCAAATGCCTCAGAAGTTACTTGCAGACCAAGTTCTAAGTACCTAATTTTCAAGGATTTTTCCAATCACATTCGCTTGCAAAGTATGCCCTAAGCCCTTGATTTCATTGAAAAAACTTGAAAACCCCCTTGCGGGTGTGTGAATACCTGATACAGTGCAAAAAAGTGCAATTAAGTGGGAAAAAACCCAAATTGCTTATTTCGTCATCAGGAATTGAGAATCAAGTGTTTCAAGGTGCATCTTCGTTGAGTTTGGACGCCAAGGGTCGCCTGTCGGTGCCAACGCGTCACCGCGAGGTTTTGAGTGCCACCGCAGGTGGGCAACTCACCATCACCAAACACCCCCATGGCTGCTTGATGATGTTCCCCCGCACAGAGTGGGAGCGCTTTCGTGAGCGCATTGCACAGTTACCCATGGAGGCTCAGTGGTGGAAGAGAATCTTCTTGGGCAATGCCATGGACGTTGACATGGACGGCACGGGCCGCGTGTTGATCTCGCCTGAGTTGCGCACAGCGGCGGGCATTGCCAAAGACACCATCTTGCTCGGAATGGGCAATCACTTTGAGTTGTGGGACAAAACAGCCTACGACACCCAAGAAGCCAAAGCCATGCAGGGCGACATGCCCGATGTCTTCAAGGACTTTTCGTTCTGAGGCCTGTGTGACGACCCATTGGCAACACACCACCGTCTTGCTCACTGAAGCAGTCGATGCATTGTTAGACAGTGCAGCCGTAGGCGACCCAAAAGGTATTTATGTAGACGCCACTTTTGGCCGCGGCGGTCATTCACGCTTGATCTTGTCGCGTTTGCCTGAGGGTGCGCAGCTCATTGCATTTGACAAAGACGTCGAGGCCATCGCAGAGGCAACGCAAATCAAGGATGCGCGTTTTTCAATTCGGCACGAAGGCTTCAGACACCTGGGTGAATTGCCAGCTGGCAGCATTGCAGGCGTGTTGATGGACCTGGGCATCAGCTCCCCCCAAATTGACAACCCCGAGAGGGGTTTTTCGTTTCGTTTCGATGGCCCCTTGGACATGCGCATGGACACCACGCGCGGTCAAAGTGTGGCCGAGTGGCTGGCCTCTGCCAGTGTGGATCAGATCACGGAGGTGGTGCGTGACTATGGCGAAGAACGGTTTGCTTTTCCGATTGCAAAGGCGATTGTGGCTCGCCGACAAGAGCGGGGCCCAATTTCATCCACCGCCGATTTGGCCGGGATCGTGGCTAGTACGGTCAAAACCCGCGAGCCGGGCAAGGACCCTGCAACGCGGACATTTCAGGCTCTTCGGATTTTCATCAACGCCGAGCTTGAGGAGCTTGAACAAGCGCTAGAAGCCAGCCTTGAAGTGTTGCAGCCTGGCGGTCGTTTGGTGGTGATCAGTTTTCACTCTTTGGAAGATCGCATCGTGAAGCAATTTATTGCGAAGCATTCCAAAGAGGTCTATGACCGCCGCGCGCCTTTCGCAGTGCCGCAGCCCATGAAGCTGAAGTCTTTGGAACGAATTCGGCCAAGCGATGCCGAAGTGGCTGCCAATCCACGGTCACGCAGCGCCATCATGCGCGTGGCTGAAAGAACGGCGGTGCTGGTATGACGCGCATGAATTTGTTCTTGGTCATCGCCATCATTTTGTCGGCCATGTTTTTGGTGCACAGTCATTACGAAGCACGTCGCTCGTTCATGATTTTGGAAGCTGCCATGAAAGAGGCGATGCGTCTTGAGTTGGAGCACGAGCGTTTGCAATTAGAGCGTCGCTCACAAGCATCGCCGCTGCGCATTGAACAAATTGCCAAGCAACAATTGCAAATGCGTTTGGTCACACCGGGCATTACCCAGTATGTGAAGCAGCCTTCAGATTTGCAAGCCAGCTCACAAAAAGTGGCTGCGCAAAAGCCTGAAAAATCGACCGAGGCCAAACCATGAGCCGCAGTGTTCAGCTGTCCTCTAGCCCTTTGCTGGCCAGCAAAACGCCAGTTTGGCGCAGCAAACTCATTGTGGCCGCCATGGCCTTGGCCTTTGTTGGCTTGGCCGTTCGGGCTTTTTATGTTCAAGTCTTTGAAAACGCTTTTTACAAACGTCAAGGTGAAGTTCGCTTCGCCAGAACTTTGACATTGCCTGCCAACCGCGGTCGCATTTTGGACCGCAATGGTTTGATCTTGGCTTCCAGTGTGCCTGCGCCCAGTGTGTGGGCCAATCCAGAAGAACTCGACCGTTCGCCTGATGGTTTACGCCAGTTGAGTCAATTGCTTGAAATATCGCCCGCAGAGTTGGCCAAAAAATTAGAGAACGAAGACAAAACTTTTGTGTGGCTGCGTCGCCAAATGGACGAGCCGGTGGTGAAGCAAATTTTGGCCCTGAACATCAAGGGCATCTACACCATCAAAGAATACAAACGCTTGTACCCCGAGGGTGAATCAGCGGCGCACATTGTGGGCTTTACCAATGTCGAAGACAAAGGCCAAGAAGGCATTGAGTTGATTTTTCAAAATCAACTGTCTGGTAAACCTGGCGCACGCCGAGTGATCAAAGATCGACTCGGTCGTGTGGTCGAAGATGTGGGACAAATGACACCGCCGGTTGATGGCGAAGATTTGCAATTGAGCATTGACAGCAAGGTTCAATTCTTTGCGTATCAAAAGCTGCGTGAAGCGGTTCTTCAAAATAAAGCCAAAGCGGGCAGTGTGGTGGTCCTTGATGCGCAGTCGGGCGAAATACTGGCACTCGCTAATTACCCAAGCTATTCCCCTGACAAGCGTGTGAATTTAAGCGGCGAACAATTGCGCAATCGAGCGCTCACAGACAGTTTTGAGCCAGGCTCCACCATGAAACCTTTTGCCATTGCATTGGCATTGGAAAAGGGCATCATCAAGCCGGAAACCATCATTCAAACTGCACCCGGCAGCATCAACATCACAGGTTCAACAATCACCGATTCGCACCCTCACGGCGCACTCACTGTCAATGAAGTGATTCAAAAATCAAGCAATGTGGGCACGGTGAAAATTGCCATGCAAATGCAGCCACGGGAAATGTGGGAGATGTTCACAGCCGTTGGTCTGGGACAAAAACCGCAGTTGCCATTTCCAGGCGTGGTAAGTGGTCGTTTGCGTGCGGCTAAAACATGGCGCCCTGTGGAGCAAGCCACTATGAGTTATGGCTATGGCGTTTCAACCAGCTTGTTTCAAATGGCGCGCGCCTACACCATCTTTGCAAGTGACGGCAAATCCTTGCCCGCCACTTTGATCAAGAACGGTCAAATCCCTGCCGGAGTTCCCGTGATCAGCCCTGAAAATGCCAAGGCCATGCGGCACATGCTGAACTTGGCAGCAGGCCCAGGCGGCACGGCCCCTAAAGCGCAAGCCATTGGCTATTCGGTCGGCGGTAAAACCGGAACGGCACACAAGCAAGAAGGCAAAGGCTACGCAGGCAAAAAGTACCGCGGTGTTTTTGTGGGCATGGCTCCCATAGAGCATCCCCGCATCGTGGTCGCTGTCATGATTGATGAGCCCAGCAACGGTGTTTACTTTGGCGGCGATGTCGCGGCACCCGTGTTCAGTCAAACCGTGCAGCAAAGCCTGCGCTTGTTGGGCGTGCAACCCGACATGAGTGTCAAGCCGCAAATTGTGGCCAATGGTGTGGAGGAGTCGTTCTGATGCAAACTTTGCACAGTCCTGCTCAAGCCGCAGAATGGTTGCGTCAACACGTCACTGGCGTTTTGTGCACTGACAGTCGCACCATCCAAAAAGGTGATGGCTTCATTGCTTGGCCAGGGATGGCCACCGATGGCCGAGCCTATGTTGCATCGGCATTTGAGCAAGGTGCAACAGCTTGTTTGGTTGAGGCAGAAGATTGTTCGCAATGGCATTCGGCTTGGCAATCTGCATCAGACAAAGTGCCCACTCAAGTGGCTTCTTATCTAGGATTGAAAGCCGACACAGGCTGGATTGCAGACGCGTATTACGAGCAACCCAGCCAAGCACTGAAGGTCTTGGCAGTGACGGGCACCAATGGCAAAACTTCGACCGCTTGGTGGTTGGCGCATGCGATCAATGCCATGAAGTCAAATGCTGATGGTGAAGTTTTAGAACCCCGTTGTGCTGTTGTGGGCACCTTGGGTGTTGGCCAGCCACCTGATTTAATGTCGACGGGCATGACCACGCCAGATCCTGTTTTATTGCAAGCGCAGTTTAGAAAGTTTGTGTCGGCTGGCATCTCTCACTGTGCCATTGAAGCCAGCTCCATTGGCATTGCCGAGCAGCGCTTGGCTGGCACGCGCATTCAATTGGCGCTGTTGACCAATTTCACACAAGATCATTTGGACTATCACGGTTCAATGGCGGCCTATTGGCAAGCTAAACAAGCGCTCTTTGCTTGGCCTGAACTTGAAGTGGCCGTGATCAATGTCGACGATGCGCAAGGTGCCAAATTGGCGGCTGATCTTTCAAAGCAAGCCTTGACAGCTAGCCGCAGGCAAGCCATCGACCTTTGGACCTGCTCTAGTCGGGGACAAGATGCTCGATTGCAAGCACGTCATTTGACGAGGAACTTGACGGGCTTGGCTTTCGATCTGATCGAGGGCCAGGAAAGTGTTCACCTCCAAACTACATTGATGGGTGATTACAACGTTGACAACATGCTCGGGGTGATCGCGGCCTTGCGCGCTTTGAAATACAAGCTGGTTCAAATCGTTCAAATTTGTGAGCAACTTAAAGCGGTACCGGGTCGCATGGAAAAAGTCTCTGGTGTGGAAGGGCTCGAACTGCCTTTGACCGTGGTGGACTATGCGCACACGCCAGATGCTGTGACGCAAACTTTGTTGGCACTGAAACCTTTGGCAGAAGCTTTGGGATCTCAACTTTGGTGTGTCATGGGTTGTGGGGGTGATCGAGACGCTGGCAAGCGGCCCTTGATGGCGGCGGCGGCTGAATCAGTGGCCCACCAATTGGTGTTGACCAGTGACAATCCACGAAGTGAACAGCCTGACCAAATTCTGCAAGACATGCGTCAAGGTTTGCAAGCACCCGACAAAGCGCATCAGGAACTTGACCGTGGTAAAGCTATTTTTCAAACCATCATGCAAGCAGGACGGCGTGATGTGATTTTGATTGCAGGCAAAGGCCACGAAGACACCCAAGAAATTGCAGGCGTGAAGTACCCTTTCGACGATCGCTTGCACGCGCATGAAGCACTGGTCAAACGTGCAAATGGGGTGAAGCAGATGGGGCCTCAGCCATGAACATGACGCTGACGCAACTTCAAACTTGGTTGCCGCAAGCCGTGGCCACTTCGGGTTCCTCGGATCAAGCACTTCTGACTCACACAATGATCAAGGCGGTGCGCACTGACAGCCGCAGTGTGGTGGCAGGTGATTTGTTTGTTGCCCTGAAGGGTGAAAAATTTGATGGCACTGCATTCTTGGCACAAGCTCAAGTGCAGGGCGCGGTGGCCGTGTTGTTTGAAGCGCAAGACCCCCTAAAGGGCGAGCACCTTCACTGCCTGAAAGACGTTTCAGTACCTGCCTACTGCGTGCCTAACGCGCGTGCCGCATTGGGTGAATTGGCCATGCAATGGCGGCGTCAATTTGATTTACAGCTGGTAGGCGTGACAGGTAGCAATGGCAAAACCACCGTCACGCAAATGATGGCTTCTGTGCTTAAAGCCGATGCTTCATGCCCGTCTTTGTCGACACAAGGTAACTTGAACAACGAGATTGGCGTGCCACTCACTTTGTTCAATTTGCGGCCAGAGCATCGCCGTGCGGTGGTGGAGTTGGGCATGAATCATCCGGGTGAGATTGAAATATTGACCCGTTACGCGCAGCCCACCATTGGTTTGGTGAACAACGCGCAACGAGAGCACCAAGAATTCATGGCCACGGTAGAAGCTGTAGCCATCGAAAATGGTGAAGTGATTCGGCACTTGCCGCCCAATGGCGTAGCGGTGTTTCCTGCGCAAGATCTGTATACCGAACTTTGGAAGAAGTTGGCGGGCAATCGCCAAGTATTGACTTTTGGTTTCACGCAAGGTGATGTTCAGGCGCACGACATTGCCTGGGTCAACGGCGCATGGTCGTTTCAATTGACAACAGCCCATGCTGCTTTGCCCTGCCAATTGAACATTGCGGGCCGCCACAACATTTTGAATGCTTTGGCGGCGACCGCCTGTGCATTGGCAACTGGCATGAGTCTCGCCAACATTGTGAAGGGGCTTGAGAATTTTGAGCCCGTCAAAGGTCGTTCCAAATCTGCCGAATGGCAGATGGAGGGCCACGCGTTCACTTTGGTCGACGACACCTACAACGCCAACCCCGACTCTGTGCGCGCAGCCATTGATGTTCTGGCTGAGTTGCCTGCGCCGCGTTTATTGGTTTTGGGCGACATGGGTGAAGTGGGTCAACAAGGCCCTGAGTTTCACCGAGAGGTGGGTGCCTTTGCCAAAGCTTCGGGCATTGAGGCCTTGTTCACTTTGGGCGATTTGTGTGCTTACAGCAGTCAAGCTTTTGAGGGCGCGCAACACTTCTCAGACATGGACAACTTGCAACAAGCCGTGCTGGCTCAGATATCGACCTACAAAAGTGTGCTGGTCAAAGGATCGCGGTTTATGAAAATGGAGCGCGTCGTGGATGCCTTGCGCAACAGGCTTGAGCAAGCTCAGGTCTCAGAAAGAGAGTCAGTCCATGCTGCTTAATTTAGCGCAATGGTTGCAAAGCTTATCCCCTGAGTGGGGCTTCTTGCGTGTTTTTCAATACATTACTTTCCGCGCAGTGATGGCCGCTTTGACCTCATTGCTCATTGGCCTCATTGCTGGCCCTGCTGTGATTCGTCATTTGGCCGCACTCAAAATTGGCCAACCGATTCGTGGGTATGGCATGGAGACACACATGGCAAAAAGTGGCACGCCCACCATGGGGGGTGTTCTGATTTTGTTATCGATTTCCATCAGCACCTTCTTGTGGTTTGACTTGTCCAATCGCTTTGTGTGGATTGTGCTCATTGTGACCTTGGGGTTTGGCGCCATTGGCTGGGCAGACGACTGGCGCAAAGTGGTGAACAAAGATCCCGAAGGCATGCGGTCGCGTGAAAAATATTTTTGGCAATCCGTGATTGGCTTGCTGGCTGCCTTCTATTTGGTTTTCAGTATTTCTGAAAGCTCGAACCTGCGAGTGCTCGACTTGTTCATGAGTTGGGCCATTTCCGGCTTTGATGTGAACTTGCCGCCCAAAGCAGGCTTGATGGTGCCGTTCTTCAAAGAAGTGAGTTACCCCTTGGGTGTGTTTGGTTTTGTGGTGCTTACTTACTTGGTCATTGTCGGATCGAGCAATGCTGTGAACTTGACCGATGGTCTTGATGGCTTGGCCATCATGCCGGTGGTCATGGTGGGCTCCGCATTGGGCGTGTTTGCTTACGTCACTGGCAGTTCTGTGTACGCCAAATATTTGTTCCTGCCCTACATACCAGGCGCTGGTGAATTGTTGATCTTCTGTGCAGCCATGGCCGGTGCGGGCTTGGCTTTCTTGTGGTTCAACACACACCCGGCGCAAGTGTTCATGGGCGATGTGGGCGCGCTGGCTTTAGGCGGTGCACTCGGAACCATTGCTGTCATTGTTCGTCAAGAAATTGTGCTGGCCATCATGGGTGGAATTTTTGTGGTGGAAGCCTTGTCAGTGATGGCGCAAGTTTCTTATTTCAAATACACCAAAAAGAAATATGGCGAAGGTCGCAGAATTTTGAAGATGGCCCCTTTGCACCATCACTTTGAAAAAAGTGGTTGGAAAGAAACCCAAGTGGTTGTGCGTTTTTGGATCATCACCATGCTGCTGTGCTTGGTGGGCTTGTCGACTTTGAAGCTGAGATAAAGATGCAATACCTTCAAGGCCAACACATTTTGATTCTAGGGCTGGGAAGCTCTGGCCTGGCCATGGCTCGCTGGTGTGCAGAGATGGGCGCCGATGTGACGGTGGCCGATACGCGTGAAGCGCCCGCTAATTTACAAGTTCTCAAAACTGAGTTGCCTGAAGTTCAATTCAAGTCAGGCGCCTTTGCGGCCCATTTGGTTGAAGGCACTTCAGTGCGCGCCGTCTTTGCCAGTCCAGGACTTGCACCCGTAGAAACAGCACCTGTGTTGGAGGCTGCCAAGGTCTTGGGTCTGTGGGTGGGTGGTGAATTAAGTTTATTTGTACAAGCCTTGGAAAATCTAAAGGCAACAATAGACTATGCGCCGCAGGTCTTGGCCATCACTGGGACCAACGGCAAAACAACCGTCACGGCACTCACAGGGCAGTTGATTGAACGCGCCGGCAAAACTGTGAAGGTGGCAGGCAACATTGGCCCCACTTTGCTAGACACCTTGCGTTTGTCTTTGACAACAGAGCTGCCTGAAGTTTGGGTCTTGGAGTTGTCAAGCTTTCAACTCGACAACGCGGGCCCCTTTGAACCCAATGCGGCCACAGTTTTGAACATCACCCAAGACCATTTGGATTGGCACGGCAACATGGCAGCTTACGCGGCCGCCAAAGAAAAAATATTTGGTGCCAATTCCTTGATGGTCTTGAACCGCGATGACGCGCGTGTGATGGCCATGTTGCCAGAACCTGTTCGCGTCAAACTGCAAAAGCCGATGGTGCGTGCTCATGTCACCTACGGCGCTGAAATGCCTGAGCGCCCAGGTGACTTTGGTTTGGAAACTGTCAACGGCATGACTTGGTTGGTGCGTGCGCTTGAAGCCGATGAAACGCGTCGTTTGCGCAAAGGCGAAGTCGAGGAAATTCACATCCAACGTTTGATGCCAGCCGATGCGCTGCGCATTCGGGGCCGCCACAATGCTGTGAATGCCTTGGCAGCATTGGCCTTGGCCACCAGCACGGGTGCTGGCTTGGCGTCAATGTTGTTTGGTTTGCGTGAATACAAAGGCGAGCCGCATCGTGTGTCGTCCGTGGCCATTGTGAATGACGTTGAATATTTTGACGACAGCAAGGGCACCAACGTAGGCGCCACAGTGGCTGCCTTGTTGGGCTTAGGCGCCGAGCGAAGTGTGGTGGTCATTTTAGGCGGCGAAGGCAAAGGTCAAGACTTCTCGCCTTTGGCTGAACCCGTGGCCAGATATGCAAGGGCTGTGGTTTTGATCGGTCGAGATGCGCCTTTGATCCGTGAAGAAATTAAATCGTGTGGCGTTCCCTTGATAGATGCCAGCAGCATGGCTGAAGCGGTAAATGCGGCGAAGGACATAGCGCAAGCGGGCGATGCTATTTTGCTGTCGCCGGCTTGTGCCAGCTTTGACATGTTCCGAGACTACCCGCATCGGGCTGAAGTCTTCTGTCTGGCAGTGGCTGAGATTGCCGAAGCAGCTGGCCAAGCGATGGAGAGTGCGCTATGACCGAGATGTGGTCTCGCATGTTGGCTTGGAGCGGTGGCGTTCTGAGCCGCGGCCGACTGCAAGGTGCGGCAGAAGGTGGTTTGCCTGTGAACTTGGGCAGCTACGACTATGCCAAAAACGGCTCAGCCCAGGGCAAGATTCAAAACATCGATCAGACCATGGTGTGGTTGGTGGTGGCGCTGTTGATGTGGGGCATGGTCATGGTGTATTCAGCCAGCATTGCCATGCCGGACAACCCCAAATTTGCCAAATATTCACAAACGCATTTCTTGGTGCGGCACATCATTTCCATCTCGATTGGATTTGGTGTTGCGCTGTTGGCCTTCCAAGTACCTTTAGAAACTTGGGAGAAAAATGCCAGGCCCTTGTTCATCTTTTCATTGGTCCTTTTGGCGGCAGTTCTCATTCCTTTCATTGGCAAAGGTGTGAATGGTGCACGGCGCTGGATTTCTCTGGGTGTGATGAACTTTCAACCTTCAGAGTTTGCTAAGTTGGCCGTCATCATTTACGCATCCGACTACATGGTGCGCAAGATGGAAGTCAAAGAACGCTTCTTCCGCGCTGTTCTGCCAATGGGCGCTGCGGTGGCTTTGGCGGGTATCTTCTTGCTGGCCGAACCTGACATGGGTGCCTTTTTGGTGATTGCCATCATTGCCATGGGTATTTTGTTTTTAGGCGGTGTCAATGCTCGCATGTTCTTCTTGATTTTGGCCATCTTGGTCTTTGCCTTTGCCATGATGATTGCCGCCTCACCGTGGCGCCGTGAGCGCATTTTTGCGTACCTCGATCCTTGGGATCCCACGCACACTTTGGGCAAAGGCTATCAGTTGTCGCACTCTCTGATCGCCATTGGCCGTGGGGAAATTTTTGGTGTGGGCTTGGGCGGCAGTGTTGAGAAGCTGCACTGGTTACCTGAGGCGCATACCGATTTCTTGCTGGCTGTCATTGGAGAAGAGTTCGGCTTGATCGGTGTGATTGCTGTCATTGGCATGTTCTTGTGGCTCAGTCGTCGCATCATGGTCATTGGTCGTCAAGCCTTGGCCCTTGATCGAACCTTTGCAGGGTTGGTGGCGCAGGGTGTTGGTATTTGGATTGGATTCCAATCCTTCATCAACATGGGCGTTAACTTGGGCGCGTTGCCCACCAAAGGTTTGACCTTGCCGCTCATGAGTTATGGCGGGTCGGCTATTTTGCTTAATCTGGTGGCCATTGCCATCGTGCTTCGAATAGATGCCGAGAACAAACAAATGATGCGAGGTGGCCGAATATGAGTCACTGCGCATTGATCATGGCGGGCGGAACGGGTGGGCACATCTTCCCAGGCTTGGCTGTGGCTGAATCTTTGCGAGATGCCGGATGGCGCGTGCATTGGCTGGGCGTACCCGGCAACATGGAAAGTCAATGGGTGCCCGAGCGTGGCTTCCCCTTTGAGCCTGTGGAGTTTGGGGGTGTTCGCGGCAAGGGTTTGAGCAGTTTGATCTTTTTGCCTTTGAAATTGCTGAAAGCTTTCTGGCAAAGCATCCAAGTGGTTCGACGCGTCAAGCCTGATGTGGTGGTGGGCTTAGGGGGCTACATCACTTTTCCGGGCGGCATGATGTCTGTTCTGTTGGGTAAACCTCTGGTGTTGCACGAACAAAACTCAGTGGCCGGCATGGCCAACAAAGTTTTAGCAGGCGTGGCAGACCGCATTTACAGCGCGTTCCCTGATGTTTTGAAAAATGCCATTTGGGTGGGCAATCCTTTGCGCCCAGATTTTTTAAACAAGCCTGCACCTGCTTTGCGTTTTGCTGGCCGCACTGGCCCCCTCAAGTTGTGGGTGGTGGGCGGCAGTTTGGGCGCGCAAGCTTTGAATGACTTGGTGCCCAAGGCCTTGGCTTTGTTGCCAGAGCACAAGCGTCCTGTTGTGGTCCATCAAAGTGGGGCCAAGCAAATTGATGCGCTCAAATCGAATTACGCCAACGCAGGCGTGCAAGCCAAACTCACACCTTTTATTGAAGACACGGCACAAGCTTTTGCAGAGGCTGACCTGATCATTTGCCGATCGGGTGCCAGCACCGTGACCGAAATTGCGGCCATTGGCGCAGCGGCCATTTATGTGCCATTCCCTTTTGCTGTGGACGATCACCAAACCACCAACGCCAATTTCTTGGTGGCTCAAGGCGGTGGCTGGCTCATGCCGCAAGCGCAGCTGACCGCTGAGGCTTTGGCAGAGCGCCTTGGCAGCATCACACGGGAAGAATTGCTGGCCTGTGCAGAAAAAGCATGGGCCCTCAAAAAGACCGGAGCGACCCGCGAAGTGGTGGCTGCTTGCGAGGTATTGGCCGCATGAAACACGCCATTCGTCACATTCACTTCATTGGCGTCGGTGGCTCCGGCATGAGCGGTATTGCCGAAGTCTTGTTCAATTTGGGTTACACCATTTCAGGTTCTGATTTGTCTGACAGCAGCACCCTCAGGCGTTTGGCAACCTTGGGCATTCAAACGCACGTAGGCCACAGTGCCGACAACGTCAAAGGCGCCGATGCGGTGGTCACTTCAACCGCCGTGAAGGCCGACAACCCTGAAGTGTTGGTTGCCAGGTCGCGCCATATTCCTGTGGTGCCACGCGCTGTCATGCTGGCCGAGTTAATGCGCATGAAGCAGGGCATTGCCATTGCGGGCACCCATGGCAAAACCACCACCACCAGTTTGGTGGCCAGTGTGTTGGCCGAAGGAGGCCTAGATCCGACCTTTGTCATTGGCGGTCGATTGAACAGTGCAGGCACGAACGCTAAGCTAGGCACGGGTGACTACATCGTGGTGGAAGCCGACGAATCAGACGCATCTTTCCTGAATTTGTTGCCCGTGATGTCGGTTGTGACCAACATTGATGCCGACCACATGGAAACGTATGGCCATGATTTTGAAAAGCTCAAGTCGGCCTTTGTTGAGTTTCTACACCGCATGCCGTTTTACGGTACAGCCATTTTGTGTTCAGACGATCCAGGTGTCCAAAGCATTGTCGATCAGTTGGCTCGCCCTGTGACCACCTATGGACTGGAAGAAGGGGCTCAAATTAGAGCTGTTGATGTAAGGGCAGACAATGGAAAAATGCATTTCACTGTGCAGCGACGCAATGGCGTGGTCTTGCCCGATCTGAACATTGTTCTGAACTTGCCGGGTCTTCACAATGTCTTGAATGCTTTAGCCGCAATGTCTGTGGCCGTGGAGCTAGGTGTTGAGGATGCAGACGTGAAACGCGCTTTGGCCAACTTCAGGGGTGTTGGCCGTCGCTTCCAGAGTTATGGTCAGGTGAAGCTCTTGAAACAAGCGGGTAGCTTTACATTGATTGACGACTATGGCCACCATCCTGTTGAAATGGCTGCCACGCTGGCTGCTGCGCGCGGCGCCTTTCCTGGTCGCCGCTTGGTGTTGGCATTTCAGCCGCACCGCTACAGCCGAACACGCGATTGCTTTGAAGATTTTGTGAGCGTCATCAGCCAAGGTGCCGACACTGTTTTGTTGTCAGAAGTTTATGCGGCAGGTGAGGCGCCCATCGTCGCGGCGGATGGCCGATCTTTATCTCGTGCACTTCGCATTGCGGGCAAAATTGAACCTGTTTTTATCGATAAAATTGAGGCCATGGCGCAGGCTATTTTTGACAATGCAAAAGACAATGACATCGTCATTTGCATGGGTGCCGGCTCCATTGGCGCAGTGCCTGCCCAAGTTCAAAAAATGGGAGGTGCTGCATGAGCATTGCTTCTCAGAATTTTGGCAAAGTGGCGGTCCTCATGGGCGGTCAATCGGCCGAACGCGAAATCTCTTTCATGTCAGGCCATGGCGTACTCGCTGCCTTGAAATTACAAGGCGTCGATGCACATGCTTTCGATCCTGCCGAACGCAATCTGTCCGATCTTCAACAAGAAGGGTTCCAGCGCTGCTTCATTGCGCTCCATGGCCGGTTTGGCGAGGACGGCACCGTGCAAGGTGCGCTTGAATTGTTGGGCATCCCCTACACCGGGTCGGGTGTCATGGCATCCAGCATCGCCATCGATAAAACCATGACCAAACGGGTGTGGTTGTCAGAAAATGTACCTACCCCCCGTTATGTGTTGCTGAAGCAAAATGACATGGGCCCTGAAGCCCAAGCGCGTGTGCTCCAAAGCTTAGGTCTGCCCCTCATTGTGAAGCCCGCCCGTGAGGGTTCTTCCATTGGCTTGACCAAAGTGACGCAGGCCAGCGATCTGCTCAAAGCGCTTGAAGATGCTGCCCAATGCGATGCCGATATTTTGTGCGAGCAATTCATTTCAGGCGATGAAGTCACTTGTCCTATTTTGGGCGAAGGTGATGACGCCAAAGCATTGCCTGTCATTCGAATCGTTGCGCCTGCTGGCAACTACAACTATCAACACAAATACTTTACAAACGATACCCAGTACTTGGTGCCATCCGGCTTGCCTGAAGCGGAAGAAAAAGCCATTCAAGCCCACGCGGTCAAGGCTTATCAAGTCTTGGATTGCAAAGGTTGGGGCCGTGTTGACGTCATGATCGATGCACTGACGCGTCAACCCTATCTATTGGAAATCAACACGTCGCCCGGTATGACCAGCCACTCTTTGGTGCCCATGTCGGCCAAAGCGGCGGGCATGAGCTACGAAGATTTGTGCATTCACCTGCTGGCCTCTGCCAGCTTGGAGCATTCAAGCTTCTCGAAAGGTGGCGCATGAAAAAGCCAATCGTCTTGCCCATGGATGTGCGAGTCATGCAATGGACTTCCATCGGCCTCTTTGTGCTGGCATTGGTTTTGTGTGTGGCCAGTAGCATCAGTTGGCTACTGCGGCATCCTGTCTTTTCAATTCAAAGCATCACCGTGCGCGGCAATGTGACGCACAGCAACCCTGTCATGCTGCGTGCCAATGTGGTGCCGCAACTTTCTGGCAATTTTTTCACCTTGAATTTGTTACAAGCACGACATGCATTTGAGCAAATTCCTTGGATTCGATCTGCGCTGGTGCGCCGAGAATTTCCAAATCGTTTGTCAGTGACTTTGGATGAATTTCAGCCTGTGGCGCAGTGGGGCGGTGATGGCGATGGCAAATTTTTGAGCCTTGAAGGTGCCATTTTTGAAGTGAATGCAGACGATGTAGACAGCGACGCATTGCCCACACTGAAGGGGCCGGAGTCGCAGGCCAAAATTGTTTTGGAGATGTTCAAATTTCTCAAGCCACGGATGGAAAAGATGGACATGGGTTTGGACAAGTTAGAGCTGAGTCAGCGAGGCAGTTGGTCTGCACAGTTGGAATCAGGTGCAACTTTGGAGTTGGGTCACGGTACGCAGCAGGAAATTGGCGACAGGCTTCAATCGTTTTTCAAAACATTGACGCAAGTTGCTTCTCGATATGGTCGCACGACAAGCTCCTTGTTATCGGCGGACTTGCGTTACGAGAGTGCTTATGCGCTGAGGTTGAGAGGTGTAACAACCTTGACAGCAGACAGTGCAAAGAAACCTTAATTGGCAGATTGAAGATTTAGATCAGAACGGTTGGACATATGGCAAAAGAATACAAAGATTTGGTGGTCGGTCTCGACATTGGAACTTCCAAGGTCATGGTCGTCGTTGCCGAGGTCATGCCAGGTGGCGAATTGAAGTTGGCCGGCATGGGCGTCGCGCCTGGCAATGGCTTGAAACGCGGTGTGGTGGTCAATATAGACGCCACGGTGCAGAGCATCCAGCAAGCTTTGAAAGAAGCCGAGTTGATGGCAGACTGCAAAATTACCCGCGTGAATACGGGTATCACGGGAAGTCACATTCGCGGTTTGAACTCTAGTGGCATGGTGGCTGTGAAAGACAAAGAAGTGACGCCAGCCGATGTTGCGCGTGTGGTTGAAACAGCCCGTGCGATCAACATCTCAACAGACCAGCGCTTGTTGTTGGTCGCGCCCCAAGAGTTTGTGATTGATGGCCAAGATGTGAAAGAGCCCATTGGCATGAGCGGCATGCGCCTTGAAGCCAAGGTGCACATCGTCACCGGTGCGCAAAGTGCTGCCGAGAACATCATCAAGTGTGTGCGCCGTTGCGGCTTAGAAGTCGATCAGTTGTTGCTCAACCCCTTGTCTTCCAGCTTGGCAGTGCTCACTGAAGACGAACGTGAGTTAGGTGTGGCCTGCGTAGACATTGGCGCAGGTACCACCGATGTGGCCATCTTCACCAATGGCGCTATTCGCCACACCGCGGTCATTCCCATTGCAGGCGATTTGATTACCAGCGACATTGCCATGGCACTGCGTACCCCCACCAAAGATGCCGAAGACATCAAAGTGGAAAGTGGTTGCGCCAAGCAATTGTTGGCCGATCCTGAGGCACAAGTCGAAGTACCTGGCTTGGGAGACCGCGCACCGCGCATGTTGTCCAAGCAAGCTTTGGCCGGTGTGATCGAGCCGCGCGTCGAAGAAATTTTTTCGCTGGTTCAGCAGGTCATTCGCGAATCAGGTTACGAAGAAGTTTTGTCCTCCGGCATTGTGCTGACAGGTGGTAGCGCCGTCATGCCGGGCATGGTGGAATTGGGCGAAGACATCTTCTTGAAGCCTGTACGCCGCGGCGTTCCCAAATACAACGGCGCCTTGTCTGACATGGTCAGTCAACCGCGCGTAGCGACTGTGATGGGCTTGATGGAAGAAGCCCGTTTGGCACGCTTAAGAGGTTTCAAAGTTTCGCAGAAGAAGGGTTCGATGAACAATGCCTTCACGCGTTTCAAAGATTTCATCGTGGGGAACTTCTGATGGATTGGCGCAAACTTTACTTGGCAAGGGGGAGTCCTCATCAGCGATGTTGAATCCCTCTGTATTCCATAAAAATAAAATTTTCAAAAATCAATTTTTAAGCAACTGCAACAGTTTTAGGAGAGCACCATGAGCATTGAAATGATCCAAGTCGAAGAGTTCAACCAAGGAACGCAAATCAAAGTGATCGGCGTGGGCGGTGGCGGCGGTAACGCTGTCGAGCACATGATCGAGCGCAATGTCCAGGGCGTTGAATTCATTTGCGC
>CAIODE010000506.1 GCA_903856875.1 uncultured Burkholderiales bacterium | reverse complement strand
TGGTTGCCCACCATCAACACCGCTTTGTTGTTGACCTCTGGCGTGACCTTGACCATTGCCCACCACGCATTGCAGCATGGCGACCGCAGTAAAACCATCAAGTTCATGTGGATGACGGTTGTTTTGGGCTTGGTGTTCTTGTTCGTACAGGGCTACGAATATGCGCACGCTTGGTCTGACATGAATTTGAAATTGAGCTCAGGTGTCTACGGCTCTACTTTCTACATGCTCACAGGCTTTCACGGCTTCCACGTTTTCATCGGTATGTTAATGTTGTTGTTCATCACTTTGCGTTTGCAAAAAGGTCACTTCACTACCGAGCGTCACTTCGGCTTTGAAGGTGCGGCTTGGTACTGGCACTTCGTGGACGTTGTCTGGCTTGGTTTGTACATCTTGGTTTACTGGCTGTAATTTGGCGTGGGTCCAACCAAAAAAGCGCCCTCGTGGCGCTTTTTTTGTGAATGGCGGATGAGCCTGTTGCTAAGTCAATTAAGCGCCTGCTGGAATGCCAGAGGGTTGGATGTAGCCCAATTTCCAAGCAATCAAGATGCAGATGAAGAGCACAATGGAAAACCCCACACGAAAGGCCAAGGCCTTCACCATGTTGCCTTTGGGGGCCAGGGGTGTATCGGCTCCTTCAGTGGTGTCTTTGACACCGCCGCGCATCATGTAAAAGAGGGCGGAGCCTAGGCTGGCCAAAATGGCCAAGAATGCAATTGCAACAAGTATTTTCATGAATGGAATTATCGGATGAGTTGGTCGGCATTTTCAGCGACTTTGAAAAAGAACACACGCATTCAATCAGCGATGTGGTTCTTATTGGCGCTTGTGTGCGTCGGCATCACCTGCTCATTGGGTTTTTGGCAGCTGGGCAGGGCCCAGACCAAACTCGATTGGCAAGCTGAAATCACACAAAAGGGTCAAATGCCTGTGCTTGAGGGTACTTTTTTAGGAGGTCCTCAAGACTCAGAAGGCAAGCGTCTTAGTGTGTTGCATCGACCTATTCAATTGGAGGGCGAGTGGTTAGACAAATACACCGTGTATTTGGACAACCGACAAATGAACGCACGCCCTGGTTTTTACGTCATGACGCCCTTCAAAGTGCAAGCTACAGGGGCGGTGGTCTTGGTACAACGCGGCTGGGTGGGCCGCGACTTTACCGATCGCACACGTTTGCCAGCCATCCAAACGCCCACAGGTGCTGTTGTGCTCAATGGTTTGATAGCCTTGCCTCCCTCCAAGCTTTACGCCTTGGGCGAGGAAGCCAAGGCGGTAATACGGCAAAATCTAGACTTGCAAGATTTTCGCGTTGAGACTGGGTTGCCCTTGTTGGAAATTTCAGTCATTCAGGTGGGCGCAGCCTCAGAAGGCTTGCTGCGTGAATGGCCTCAGGCCGCAACTGGTGTTGAGAAACACTACGGTTATGCCTTCCAATGGTTTGGATTGGCGCTTTTGATTGCATTGCTTTATGTCTGGTTCCAAATTGTCCGACCCCGTTTCAAATCCAAAGTCACCGTCTCCCGCTGAGCCCACCCAATGGGCAGATGCTCCCTTGGGCATGACGGTTCATACCTTGCCCAACCCGAATGAAGTTGTGTGGGTCGATGAGAAGCGCACGCGAGCAGGCCGTTGGAAAATGTTGATCGTGTTCTTGGTGTGCGCATCCCCCGTCATTGCGTCTTACTTCACTTATTACGTCATTCGACCAGAAGGCCGGCGCAATCATGGCGAGCTCATCGATCCGCAACAATCCCTGCCAGCGTTGGAAGTTTTAACACTCAGTGGCGAAAAAGTGGCTTTGAATTCACTCAAGGGTCAATGGTTGTTGGTCAGTGTGGCCGATGCCGCATGCGATGAGGCTTGTCAAAAGCATTTGTATTTTCAACGCCAGTTGCGCGAGTCCTTGGGCAAAGAAAAAGATCGCATCGATTGGGTGTGGTTGGCCACAGGCGATGCCCCTGTTGATGTCAAGCTCACGCCGGCCTTGTCTCAAGCCACGGTCTTGAGAGTCAGTGAGCCAAATATTTCGGATTGGCTAAAACCTGCGGCAGGTCGTCAATTGTCAGAGCATTTGTATGTGGTCGATCCCATGGGCAATTGGATGATGCGCTTTCCACCTGGCATCGATTTGGCCGCTGCTGCCAAAGCCAAAAAAGACCTAGACAGGCTCTTGCGCGCATCTGCATTTTGGGACACACCAGGCCGTTAATCCAATGACTGAAGTCGACTTGTACAACCTCTCACCGACCTTGCGATTGCTGGGCATGGGTGTGCTCATTGCACTGTTGCCCTTGTTGTGGACCTTGTACAGCAGTCGGCACCAGCCTGTGAATTACAAATTGCGCGCTATCACGGTGCTCACTTTGTTTCTCACATTCGATCTGGTTTTATTTGGGTCTTTCACGCGGCTCACCGACTCTGGTTTGGGATGCCCCGATTGGCCAGGTTGTTATGGCAGTGTCAGTCCTTTGGGGGCCATAACCCACATTGACGCAGCCCAAACGGCCATGCCAACTGGCCCCGTGACGCACAACAAAGCATGGATCGAAATGATTCATCGCTACTTGGCCATGGCAGTGGGCTTTTTAATTTTGGTCTTGGCCATCAGCAGCACTTGGCAAAGATGGAGGGGACAATTTACTTTTCAGGGCGCATGGCAGGTCAAGCCCTTTTGGGCATGGCTCACCTTGTTTTGGGTTTGCATGCAGGGTGCGTTTGGCGCCCTCACTGTCACCCTCAAACTCTCTCCGGCCATTGTGACTTTGCACTTGTTGGGGGGCATTGGATTGCTTGTGCTGCTTTCGGCTCAAGTGGCATGGAAGCCAGCATCACAGCGCCAGACCATCGCCAAATTTCACCGTCAACTCATTTGGGGTGCTGCTGGTTTTCTCACATTGCAAATTGCATTGGGCGCTTGGGTCAGTACCAATTACGCGGTGCTTGCCTGCAATGGTTTTCCAGATTGCAATGGCGAATGGTGGCCTGCTTGGAACTTTCAAGGTTTTGAAATTTGGCGCGGCTTAGGCATCGACTCTAAGGGACAATTCTTGCCCATGGAAGCCTTGGTTTCAATTCACTTTGTGCACAGGCTTATGGCCTTGATCGTTTTTTCTTTTGCGGCCTTCATGGTGTGGCAGTTTAAAAAAGCCGACATTTTGCCTGGCCTCACTCGCATTCTATTTGCCTTGTTAACGCTTCAATTGATCACAGGCTTGTCCAACGTCGTGTTAGATTGGCCCTTGCTAGCGGCTGTTGCGCACACTGGCGGCGCGGGTGCTCTCATGATGACCCTCACTTACATACTGAGCCGCAGCAAAATCCAAAGATGATGATGAACAATTTTTTAAGAAGACCTGCTGCATGAGCACTGCTGCCGAATTACAAGCTGGCTCACCCTGGCGCCAGTACTACGCGCTCATGAAACCACGCGTGGTGCAACTCATTGTGTTTTGTGCCCTCATTGGCATGGTCTTGGCTGTGCCGGGTGTGCCCACATGGAAAGAAGTGCAGTTGGGCTTCATTGCTTGCGTGGGTATTTGGTTGGTAGCGGGGGCTGCTGCTGCGTTCAATTGCTTGGTTGAAAAAACCATTGATGCTCAAATGAAGCGCACCGCATGGCGACCCACAGCCAAAGGCCAGTTGAGCGACATGCAAGCCTTGTTGTTTTCCGCGCTTTTGTGCAGCATCGGTTCGGTCATTTTGTATTTTGCGGTCAACCCGCTCACCATGTGGCTTACCTTTGCCACCTTTGTGGGCTATGCCATCATTTACACCGTCATTTTGAAACCCCTTACACCGCAAAACATTGTGATTGGTGGTGCATCGGGTGCCATGCCGCCCGTGTTGGGATGGGCCGCTATGACCGGCGATGTGGGCCCCGAGGCGCTCATTCTTTTCTTGATTATTTTCTTGTGGACGCCACCCCATTTTTGGGCCTTGGCCTTGTACCGCGTTGAAGACTATCGCAAGTCAGGGCTGCCCATGTTGCCGGTCACACATGGCAATGAATTTACGCGTCTTCAAGTTTTTCTTTACACCATTGTGCTCATGGCCTCGTGCTTGATGCCCTTTGCTTATGGCATGAGTTCTTGGTTGTACCTTGTTGCGGCTGTTATTTTGAGCGTCATGTTCATTGGCTATGCTTGGGCTTTATGGCGCAATTACTCTGACGAATTGGCGCGCAAAACTTTCAAGTTTTCACTCATTCATTTGAGCTTGTTGTTTGCGGCTTTGTTGATCGATCACTATCTGTTTTAAATCAGGCGAAGCTTCTTATGCCCAATATCTTTCGTTTTTCTAACGCTTGGCTTAGCTGGTTTGGCGCATTGGCATTGCTTGCCTCTTTGGCAGGTCTGAGTGCCTGCTCAGACCCCAAGCCTGCATTCAAAGGTGTTGACATCACCGGTGCAGATTACGCGAAAGAGTTGAATCTGCCGGATCAAAATGGTCAGGTGCGAAAGCTCAAAGACTTTTCAGGCAAGTTGGTGGTGGTGTTTTTTGGATACACCCAATGCCCCGATGTGTGCCCCACCACCATGCAAGAATTGGCCGAAGTGAAGCGATTGCTTGGGCCTGATGGCGACAAGCTTCAAGCGGTGTTTGTGACGGTTGATCCAGAACGCGACACCACCGAGTTGTTGAAGGCCTATGTTGAAAATTTTGATGCCAGCTTTGTGGCCTTAAGGCCCACGCAAGAGCAACTTCCGGCCATTGCCAAAGAGTTCAAAATTTATTTCAAGCGGGTGGAAGGCAAAACGCCTAGCAGCTACACCATGGACCACTCTGCGGGCAGTTATATCTTTGACACTCAGGGCAGGGTGCGATTGTTCAACCGCTATGGCACGGGGGCGCAGGCGCTGGCCGATGATTTCAAGCTGCTGCTGAAGTAAGCTGCAAGCTTCAAAATGTAGACGAAAAAAGAGGGCATTAGCCCTCTTTTGCTTGGTGAAGACGAAAGAAATTTAAGCTTCTGCGTATTCCTTCAAGGCCGCTTTCATTTTCTTCATGGCCGCCACTTCAATTTGGCGAATGCGCTCGGCGCTCACACCAAACTCATCGGCCAAGTCGTGTAGTGTCAGGCCGCCTGAACCATCGTCGTTAACTTTGAGCCAACGTTCTTCCACAATTCTGCGACTGCGTTCGTCAAGTGAAGCAAGGGCTGTGGCAATGCCATCGCTGGCCATCATGTCGCGCTGGTGCGCTTCAATCATGGCCGTTGGTTCGTGGTGCGCATCGGCCAAGTAGGCGATGGGGCCATAAGCCGTTTCACCCTCGTCTGAGGGTGAAGGGTCTAGCAGCACATCGCCGCCCGACATGCGCGTTTCCATTTCCATCACTTCTTCGCGTTTGACATTCAGGTCTTTGGCCATGCTGTCAATTTGAGAAGGGGTGAGGGTGTCGCGGTGTGTGCCTGTGGCTTCATCGGCTTCGGCTTTGAGGCCTTGCTTCATAGAGCGCAGGTTGAAAAACAATTTGCGCTGTGCCTTGGTGGTGGCCACCTTGACCATGCGCCAGTTCTTCAAGATGTACTCGTGAATTTCGGCCTTGATCCAGTGCATGGCGTAACTCACCAAGCGCACGCCTTGATCGGGGTCGAAGCGCTTCACAGCTTTCATCAAACCGATGTTGCCTTCTTGAATCAGGTCGGCATGGGGCAAGCCATAGCCCAAGTATTGGCGTGCGACTGAAACGACAACACGCAGATGCGAAAGCACCAACTTTCCGGCAGCTTCCAGGTCGTTTTCGTTTTTCAGTTTGCGCGCAAACTCTTGCTCTTCCTCAGGGGTGAGCATGGGCATGCGGTTGACCGCAGAAATGTAAGCATCGAGGTGGCCCAACGAAGGCACTACGGCCCATGGATTCTTCAGGGTGAGTGCAGTTTCGAGGGATCCATTGAGGTTTGTCATACCAGAATTCCTTTCCATAATGGATCGGATTTTAGCACTCTCTTGCGAAGAGTGCCAAGTTTATAACTTATTGATTTGATTGATATTTATCAATATTCCTGACTGAAAATGAGGTCTTTCATCGCATCCATGGGAATTAGCGCCCCTCGGTACTGAATGACCCTGGCGGCCAAGGCATTGCCAAATGCCGCCGAAATGTCAGCACTGTCGCCACACAATCGACGGCTCAAATAACCCGCCGCAAAAGAGTCGCCAGCGGCTGTGGTGTCTATGACCTGATTGACGGACAGCGTGGGAATGCTGTGCCATTCAGAGCTGCTTTCTTGCCTTACCAGCGTATTGTCCGCGCCACGTTTGATCACCACTTCAGGGATGGACAGGCTTTGTACATGCGCAAGCGCATTGTCTAAGGAGCAGCAATCAAACACGGCTTGATGATCGTCCAATGTGATCATGGCGGTATGGCAAGTCGCAAAGGCTTGAAGGTAAACGGTTTGTGCCAGCTTGCGATCAGGCCAGAGTTTGGGTCTGAAGTTGTTGTCAAACACAACACGACTGCCATTGAGTTGTGCCTGCTTTAACAAAGCAAACAACCGTGTGCGTGAAGCTTCGTTCAGAATGGCCAGTGAAATGCCGCTGAAATACAGGCAATCAAATTGAGCTAGGTTTTTTTCAAGGGCCGTCAAAGACGCTTGAAAATACGCGCGTGCAGCGCTGTTCTCTCGCCAAAAATGAAATGTGCGCTCGCCTTTCGAATCGGTTTCGATCAGATACATGCCAGGCAGCCTGCCTTCGATGTATTCCATTGCATTTAAATTGAGGCCAAGGGCTTCCCATTCTTTGCGCAGAGTTTGACTTAAGTGATCTGTGCCCAGACCGGTCGCGTAGCTCACTTCAATTTGGGTGCTTGCTTTGCAGCGTCGCAGGTAAACGGCAGTGTTAAAGGTGTCGCCTCCATACGAAAGCACAGACGGGCCAAAGCCATTGGCTTGCACTTCGAGCATACATTCGCCAATGGCCACAAATTGAAGAGGCTGCATGAGAAATATTTAGCCGTGAGGCGATGCTTTGACAAAAGCGCCACCCTGATAAATAGCCGCTTTGTCTTGGCCATCGATCTTGGGTTGCCTTGCTTCTACAGCGTTTCTGAAAACGTCAGAACGATCGTGCGGGCGATAGCCAATGTGCTTGGCATGTGTGTTATCCCACCAAGTGGTTTGATTGTCAGACATGCCATAAATGATGGTGTGACCCACAATGGGTGCGGTGAGTGCCGCCACCACCAAACGCTCTAAATCATCAAAGCTTAGCCAGGTGGCCAACATGCGCCTGTCTTTGGGTTCTGCATAAGAAGAGCCAATGCGCAAGCTCACAGTCTCAATGCCCCAACGCGCCCAATAAAGTTCGGCCAGGTCTTCGCCAAAGGCCTTGGACAAGCCGTAAAAGCCATCGGGCTTGGCTGGCATTTTGGTGTTAATGACTTCGTCTTGCCGGTAAAAACCTGTAACGTGGTTAGAACTTGCAAACACGATGCGCTTGGTACCTTGCAAGCGCGCCGCTTCATACAGGTTGACCATGCCCACAATGTTGCTGGCCAAAATGGGATCCCAAGGCTGCTCGGTAGAAACGCCGCCCATGTGCACTACGGCATCCACGCCCTGCATGAGGGCCATCATTTGTTCTTTGTTTTCCAAAGAGGCCAGCATGATTTCCTCACCTTGCGCACTGGCGCCCAAATCGCTTCGGTGGCTGACTCTCAAAACATCGCAATAAGACCTCAAGCGAGGCCTGAGTTCTTTGCCGAGGTTGCCACCTGCGCCTGTGAGCAGAAGTCGAGGAAATTTGAGGGGGCTGGCTGGCGGATTGAGCATGGCTTTCTTTCTTCAAATAGGGTGCAAGTGAGTTTAGCTTTTGAAGCGTTGGGCAAGTGCTGTGGCACTGTCGCGCAGTACGTTTTGATCGGCACCAACCGCAACAAACAAGCAGCCTTGAGCCATGTCATGTTTGGCCAAAGCTTCATCGCCCGTCAAAATGCCAGGCGCTTTGCCAGAGGTTTCGATGCTGATGGTGCTGCACAAATGAGACCACAAGCCTATTTGTTTGTGGCCTGTGCCAATGGCGTGTTTGAATTTGTTGTGAATAGATTGCATGAGGGTGTGTCTTTGGAAGTTGATCTTTAACGTTGTTTGAAATTAGCGAACCATGGCGGGCATTTTGGGATTGAAGGTCCAGCCAGGCATGATGTATTGCATGGCCATGGCATCGTTGCGAGCACCTAAGCCGTGCTGCATATAAAGCTG
>CAIODE010000505.1 GCA_903856875.1 uncultured Burkholderiales bacterium | reverse complement strand
GCACAAAACAATTGAGCAACTTGCTAGGCACCTCAGACACCTGAGTTTTGAGATAAGTCCGAATCAAAGGCGCTGACATCCAAGGTTTGGTAAGGCCACTCCAAATGCCTCGAGGCACAATTTTCGGTTCATTGTTGTCTGTTTGAAGGATGACAACTGCGGGTAGCAGTGCCTCAAATTCCACTTCGGCCAAGGTCCATTCGTCCAGTGTCCAAATGCTTGCTATACGCGCAGACTGAGATTGCGGTGGGCTGTAGGACTGAATAGCGTTTTGTATGGCCAGAAAGTTTACTTGGCCAGCTTGCGGTTGTGACACGCCTTCGCAATTTTGAGTGTTTGCCAACCATTGATTTTGTATTTTCCCAAGCACGTCAATTTCAATGCCGTCTACCACCATCAGATAGCTGTGGTCGGCAGTTTTGAAACTGATGTGTGATGCGATGACGCCTATTAAGACGATGCCTAACAGTGGCAGGGCTACTTTCTTTTTCATCTTTGTGGTTTGTGAAGGGTGTGCATGTGGGATTATTGCTGAGCTCGCTGGGTGAGGATGGGGTCGGTGGGTGGGTTCCTCATGCTGGAGTACCAGAAATCGTCACCCACCCACCAACCCCATCCTCACCCAGCCGCGAACAGCAGTGATGGTGTTCAGAAATTTTCCGCCATCAATGAGTTGAGTAGCAAGGCCTAAGGCGGCTGACGATTTCTGGTACTCCAGCATGAGGAAGCCGCCTTAGGCCTTGCTACTCAACGCTCCAGCGCATTAACCCGACCTTAAGCCCTGCTGCTCAACGTTTCCAAGAAGTAAACCAAGCCAACCTGATAGCATCTAGTGCAAAGTATCTTGCAAACCCATCCTACCCAAACTCATGAACTTCACAGTCAACGGAAAAAGCGTCTCCCTAGAAGTAGACCCCCAGATGCCCCTACTCTGGGTCCTCAGAGACTCACTGAACCTCACCGGTACCAAATTTGGCTGCGGCGTCGCAGCCTGCGGTGCCTGCACAGTCCACAAAGATGGCCAAGCAGTTCGTTCATGCGTCACACCAGTGGCCAGTGTGGCCGGCGCCAACATTCAGACCATCGAATCCTTGGGCAACCCCGAAAAACCACACCCCTTACAACTGGCCTGGATTGCAGAGCAAGTGCCCCAATGCGGCTACTGCCAAAGCGGCATGCTCATGGCAGCGGCAGCTCTCCTCAAAAGAAAACCAAAACCCACCGATGCCGACATCGATGAAGCCATGACCAATTTGTGCAGATGCGGCACCTACCAACGCGTGCGCGCAGCCATTCACCGCGCAGCAGGAGCACAAGCATGAAGCGCCGCAACCTTATCCTTAGCGGCCTTGGCATCACAGGTGCACTCATTGTGGGTTGGGGCGTGTTGCCCGCACGCTCACGCATGGGCAAGCCCGACAACATGTTGCCCACCGAGGGCGAAGTCGCCCTGAACGGCTGGATCAAAATTGCCAAAGATGGTGGTGTGGTCTTGGCCATGCACCGCAGTGACATGGGGCAGGGCATCCACAATGCACTCTCCATGTTGGTGGCAGAAGAGTTGGACTTCCCTTTGAAGCAAATTCGATTAGAGCAAGCAGGGCATGACAGCATCTATGGCAACGTCGCCATGTTTGTAGGCACCTTGCCTTTTCACCCCTTGCAATCTGAGGGTGTTGACAAACCTTTTCTCGTGCACAGCGGGGAGTGGATTGTGGGCAAAGTTGCCCGCGAATTAGGCGTCAATGCCACGGGTGGTTCTTCGTCTGTGAAAGATGCTTGGGAGCATTTGCGTCTGGCTGCAGCCACCGCAAAAGCCAGCTTGTGCTTAGCGGCTGCGGACCAATGGAAAGTGTCCTTGCAAGATATCAGTGTGAAAGACGGTGTGATCAGCCACGCCTCTGGTAAGTCAGCACATTTTGGTGAATTTGCACAAGCTGCTGCTGCGCAAACGCCCCGAAATGTCAGCCTCAAAGATCGCAAAGATTGGACCCTGATTGGCAAACCATCAGCGCGTGCAGATGTGCCTGCAAAAACAGATGGCAGCGCTGTGTTTGGGATGGATGTACGTCTGCCCAACATGCTGTTTGCCAGTGTGGTGCAAGTCCCTCAAATGGGTGGCACCTTAAGCAGCTTCGATGCCAAAG
>CAIODE010000504.1 GCA_903856875.1 uncultured Burkholderiales bacterium | reverse complement strand
CCAACTCAAGGGTAAACACCGAGTACCACTGGCTCATGCGATGATGACACCCATGGAACACCCTCTGTCACAAGCCGAGTTTTCACACCGAGTCAATCGCTTGCGTTTGATCCTGTTGCTGATTTGGGGCAGCACCACTTTTGGTGTGGCGTTTTTTGCACGTGACCTGAGCTTCAACGTGTTGGGCAAACCCTTCGGATTTTGGATGGCCGCTCAAGGCTCGTTGCTGATGTTTTTGGCCATCACTTGGGTCTACGCCTTGCTGGTCAATCGCTGGGAACAGCAAACGCAAACTTATACAGAAACGTCTGCAGAGTCCTGACTATTGAGCGGCAGGTGTTCTGCGAATGCCCACAGGCAGTTTGCCCGCATCTTGCCAATCGGCACTTTCAAACCAGACATCACCTTGAAGGTAAGCCCGCAACATGGGCAGTGAGTCTTGTCCCCAAAAAACTTGCCCATTCACCACCATGCTGGGCACGCCAAACAAGTCCAGGTCAATGGCCTGCTGGGTTTGTTGTTGTAGCAATTGTTTCACTTCAACAGACTGAGGGTCTTTCAAAGACACATTGGCTTGACTGAACAAATGCGATTGCAACGCCGCAAAACGCTCGGCATCCGAAGCTTCTAGTCCCGTACACCACACATGTTTGAAAATACTTTCAACCACATAGCGATTAGGTTCTCCGTTATCTGAAGCGGCCACAGCCAAACGCAGCAGCGCCAAAGAGTTAAACGGATGCGACGCGGGCATTTGCAAATCAGTGCCTTGTTGCTTGGCCAACCACATGACTTGTCGATACGTCCAATCGCGTTTGCCAGGCATTTCTGCAGGGCCCAATTGGCCATGGTGTTTAAGCATGGCACCAAACACCACGGGGTGGTAATGCACGCGGTGACTGATGCCTTCTAAAGCTTTGGGCAAGGCCTGAAAGGCCAGCCAAGCATAGGGCGAGATGACATCGAAATAGAAATGAATTTCTTTCATGGCTTTGTATTTTGAAGCCGCTGCGCACAGCGCACTTTGATGTTTTGCCAAACTTCACGTTGCTGCGCACTTTGCATTTGACCCCACGCGCCAATCTCGTCCAAACTTCTGAGACACCCTTCACACGTGCCTTCGATGGGATGAACCACACACACAGACACACAAGGCGATGGCACAAACGGATCGTCACTGGCCAAGACTTGTTCGGCGCGCTGTTGCAGGCGAGAAAAGAGACTCATGGTCTGATGCTTGATTCTTTGAAGCCGCATTATCCCAAGCGCTTGCTAAGAGTGGCCGTGGCCACGCGTGAACCCGATTTGCGCTGCAAGAAATCGCTGATGAAAGCACCCGCGTCCACCAGCTTGTCCAAATCAATGCCGGTTTCAATGCCCATGCCATGCAACATGTACACCACATCTTCGGTGGCCACATTGCCCGTGGCGCCTTTGGCATAAGGACAGCCGCCCAAGCCTGCCACTGACGCATCGTATTGCCACACACCCATTTCCAAACTGGCCAAGGTATTGGCCAAAGCTTGGCCATAGGTGTCATGGAAATGGCCTGAAATATCATTCAAATCGTAGTGCTTCAACGTGGCTTCCATGGCCGCTTGCACTTTGCTCGGTGTACCCACGCCGATGGTATCGGCCACGCCCAAATGCTGAACGCCAATGCTCTTCATGAGTTTGGCCAAACGCTCTACGCTGGCAGGTGGCACATCGCCCTCGTAAGGGCAACCCACCACACACGACATGGCGCCGCGCACATAAATGCCCGCCGCAAGTGCCGCTTCCACCACGGGCGCAAAACGTTGAATGCTTTCTTCAATGCTGCAATTGATGTTCTTCTGACTGAAGGCTTCGCTGGCTGCAGCAAACACCACAATTTCGTCGGGCTTGCTGTGCTGTGCAGCTTGAAAGCCTTGCATGTTGGGGGTGAGCACGGAGTAGCGAACACCTGCTTGGCGTTGAATGCCAGCCATCACTTCTGCATTGTCGGCCATTTGCGGCACCCACTTGGGGCTGACAAAACTGGTGACTTCAATTTCCTTTAAACCCGCGGCTTGGAGACGGTGCACCAGTTCAATTTTGATGGCCGCAGGCACGGCTTGCTTTTCATTTTGCAAGCCATCTCGAGGACCCACATCGACCAATTTAACGCGGGAAGGAAGTGTCATGTTTGGACTCTATCGAAATTTTAAAAGGTTTGCTCAATGTGACTTGAAAGGTACAACTTAATAGCCACGAATTTTGTCGACACGGCCCTCGATGAACTGCCCTGCATAAACCGCTTTAATTTTCCCAGCAATTTGCGCAATGCTTTCTTCGCGCATGGTGCGTGCAGAGGTGTGCGGCGTGATCACAATTTTCGGATGGTTCCAAAATGCATGATCTTGCGGCAGCGGCTCCACTCTGAACACATCCAAGGTGGCACCAGCCATGTGGCCTTGGTCTAGCAAATCTAACAAGTCTTGATCGACCACGTGTTTGCCGCGCGCCACATTGATTAAAAAAGCACCCGCTTGAAGTTGCGACAAGTTGGCACGGTTCAAAACGTTTTCTGTATCAGGTGTAAGGGGCAACAAATTGACCAACACGCGCGTGGCTTTTAAAAATGCAGGCAACTGATCTGGGCCAGTGAAGCTTTTGACACCTGCCAATTGCTTGGGCGATCGACTCCACACATTCACAGGAAATTCAAACTGTTGCAATGCTTGGGCCACCTTGCTGCCCAACACACCAGCGCCCAACACACCCACCGAAAATTCTGAACGTAACCCAGGCTTGCGATAAGACCAACGCTTTTCTTGCGTGTCTTTTTCATAGTGATTGAATTCGCGGAAATACCGAATGACGGCATGGCACACATACTCCGACATTTGCACCGACATGCCAGCGTCGTTCAAACGCACAATGTTCAAGCTGCTTGGCAAATTGAGTTTCAACAAAGCGTCTACGCCAGCGCCAATGTTGAACAAGTTTTGCAATTGCGTTTGCTCGTCAATGAACTGTTGAGGAGGCGACCACACCACGGCATGGTCGGCCAACTTGGGGGCCTGGCCGGCTGGGGTGGCTTGCCACTCCCAAATGTCAACGCCAGGCAAGGCCTGTCTAAAACCCTCGAGCCAAGGATCTGCTTTGGTATTGGTGCAACAAAATACGATTTTCATAGCCGCTAGTTTACGCAAGCTTGAGCAACTCTGCTCCCTCGGCAATTTGATCGCCCGGGGCGTACAGCAATTCTGTCACTTCGCCCTCTTTGGGCGCTGCAATGGTGTGCTCCATTTTCATGGCCTCCATGACCGCCAAAGTTTGGCCCGCCTTGACCTTGTCGCCCACTTTCACAGCAAAGGACACCAACTTACCGGGCATGGGCGCCGTCAGGCCGCCCTTTTCGTCTTGTGCGCCTTCAGCATGGGCCAAGAGATGAATCACGCGGATGCGGGTGGCACCCGCTTGGGTGAACACTTGGGCTAGCTCAGCGGGGTGGCCGAGTTTGCCATCTTGCATGACCACTTCGCTGGTCACGCGTTGGCCTTGCCAAGTGACGTTCAGTGATTGGGATGTGGAATTGCCTGTTGAAGGGCTTTGATCAGCAATGGCAGTGGGCGCAGCAGCGGAGTTGGCCGTGGCAAAACTAAATTCAACTTGCGGGCCTTTTGCAGCGGGCCCAGCAGCATCACCCCATGTGAGCATCATGGCACCGTCGTGGCCATAGTGCAGCCAAGCTGTGTGTGTCTCGCCTGAGAACTCCAATGGAAACCTGCGGGTAGTTTCAGCATGCGATTGCCATCCATCGCTTTTGCTGAACGGGTCATTGCCCTGCTTGGCATTTTCTTGATGAAGCGTGTATGCAACGACGGCAGCAGCAGCCACATCCAGCCCCACCTTCTCTTGGTTAAACAACACATCAGCTTCACGAGGAATAAGCGCAGTGTCTAAACGCGCATCTGCAAATGAAGCACTGTGAACCACATGCCTTAAAAACTGCACGTTGGTCGACAAGCCCACCACTTGCGTTTGTGCCAAGGCTT
>CAIODE010000503.1 GCA_903856875.1 uncultured Burkholderiales bacterium | reverse complement strand
ATCTAGACCTACCAATACACCGACTTCTTCTCCGACTTTGTCACCTACCTTTGCGGAAGGTGCACCAACTCCTGAACCTTCTGCTACTCCAATGAATGAACCTACCGTTTCTCCGAGCTTAGCACCAACTTATTTACCAGGTAGACCGACTCCTACTCCTACTAATCGGCCTAGTAATGCCCCAACTCGTTTTCCGACTTTGTCACCTACCTATGCGGAAGGTACACCAACACCTGAACCGACCGCAAATCTACACCATGGTTCAGCAGGTGAGTGGCAAACGCGTGTCTTAAGGTGTGTGGCGATAAAGGCGCTGTAATGCCAGACAACACAGCGTACTTTTTAATCAACTGCCAAAACATGATGCGCGACATGGCTGTTCCTGCTTTGGGGCCGCTGGTGGTGACAAACAAATCGTCTGTTTGCTTGGCCCCCAACAAGGCACCGCGTGCGTTTTGTAGGTAGTCCGTCAAACTGTCTCGGGCCATGTCGCCAAATGGCACCAAACGTTCTTTGCTGCCTTTGCCCATGATGCGCAGCACCCCCTCATTCAAAGACACGTGCAAGGTTTTGAGTTTGACCAACTCGGTCACTCGCAAACCACTGGCATACAACAACTCCAGCATGGCTTTGTCGCGCAAGCCTAGGGCAGTGTTGGTATCGGGTGCAGACAGCAATGCATCGACCTGATCTTCCGACAAAGTTTTGGGCACCCGCAAGGCTTGTTTGGCTGCCAACATTCTGAGGGTGGGGTCGACTTCGACAATTCGCTCACGCAGTGCCCAGCGGTAGTAGCGCTTGAAAACCGTTAAACGGCGATTGGCAGAGGTGGCTTTGGAGAGACTGTGGCGCGCGGCAAAATATGCTTGCAAGTGCAACTCTTGGACCGAATTAAAGGAGATGCCCGAAGTTTGACTGAGCCAATCCGCCAAAGCCGCCAAATCGCGTCGGTATGCAGCCAAGGTATTGGCCGACAAACCGTCTTCTAGCCAAACCGCATCAACAAAGCGGTCGATGGCGGCTTGACTGTCTGAGCTCATTGGTCGAGCCGGAGTTTTTGAGTGTCCACCACATTTTTGTAGACATCAAATTCAGCGCTGGAAGTGACACTGAAGATCACGCAGACTGATGCGGTCAACAAACTCAAACGACGATTCATCAAAACTCCTGTAAATGACTGCTTAGCATCATAAGCAATATCCAACCCACTTTGAAGGCAGATACCGCAAAGACAAGCGTTATGCTATTGGGGTGAACTACGCTCAGCTTTTATTTCCAGATTTTTCCCTGATTTTGTGCGGTTACTTCTTGTGCCGGTACACGCCCCTGAATCGGCCGCTTTGGCAACAAGTCGAATTTCTGGTTTATTACTTTTTGTTTCCAATATTGCTGTTTCACTCCATTGTGAAAAGTCCCTTAGACATCCATGCAACGTCGAGCTTTTTGTTAGCTGGCCTTGCCATGGGTTTCTCCGCTATTTTGATCAGCAACAGCATGCCTTACTGGCCATGGATTCGCGACAAAATAGACCTCAGAGATCACGCGGCCAGCGCCCAAATAGGCTTCAGATTCAACTCATTCATTGGCTTGGCTTTGGTCGAACGCTTAACTGGCAGCGAAGGTTTATTGTTGATTGCGGTGCTCATCGGCTTTTGCGTGCCCATGTTCAATGTGGGGGCCGTTTGGCCCATGGCGCGCCATGGCGAATCGGGCATGTTGCGTGAGCTGATTCGCAACCCCCTCATCTTGGCCACCACAAGCGGATTGGCTTTTAATTTGCTGGGCTTTAGGGTGCCAGAAGTGTTAGACCCCAGCTTGTCTCGAATCGGTGCGGCTTCATTGGCATTGGGTCTGATGTCGGCTGGCGCAGGCATGGAATTGAAAGCGCTCAACCAAGGCAAATTTTTGGGCGCATTGGTACTGACAGTGAAGCACTTGATAGTGCCTTGTTTGGCTTGGGCCTTGGCGCAGCTTTTTCAACTGAACCCTTTACAAACAACTGTGCTACTTATTTTCTCTGGCTTACCAACTGCTTCCACATGCTATGTGT
>CAIODE010000502.1 GCA_903856875.1 uncultured Burkholderiales bacterium | reverse complement strand
GCCCCAAGCGGTGAGTGCAATACCCACCAGTGTGAATGCCGTGATAGGCTCATCAAATAAGAACCAAGCCACCAAAGCCGTACAGGGGGGCACAAGGTACATCAAGCTGGTCACACTGGCTGCAGCGCCCTTTTGAATGAGCATGTACAAAAGTGAACTGCCCCCCAAGGTCAATCCTAATACAGACCAGGCCATGGCGCCAATGAACTCGGCGTTGAATTGCACGGATTCAGTTTCTAACAGCGCCAAGGGCGTTGTCACAAGCAATGCCGCAAGCAACTGAACAGAATTGGCAGAGCGGACATCACACGGCTTGACAAAGCTTTTTTGGTAAAGCGTCCCCAAGGTGATGGACAACAGCGCCATGATGGCAAAACTCAAATTGAGTGCATTGACATGGTCCATCGCACTGCCCTGCGTGAGTTTGTGCCAGACCACCAAAAGCAGTCCACAAAAACCCAACAGCAAACCGATCCACTGTCGGCGGCTCACCTTGTTTTCTGAAGTGGCATCCCTGGACGACAGCCAGATGGCGGTCAGTACGGGCTGCAGCCCCACGATGAGGGCCGACAAACCAGAGCCCATGCCCGCCTTGACCGCTGCCCAAACGCCACCCAAATAACCCGCATGCATGAGAACGCCAGTGACCGACAGGTGAAGCCACTCCGAACGGCTTTGGGGCCAGGACACTTTCGCCAACCTGATCCAGATGGCAAAGCACGCAATGGACAGCGCGTATCGAAGCCCTAAAAAGGTAAATGGCGGAGCATTGGGCATGCCAAAACGCGCAACGATGAAGCCCGTGCTCCAGATCAGCACGAATACCGCAGGCATGGCCCGAACCCAGGCATCGGAAGACTCTGAGTGATTCATTTCACTCGAGCACGAATCTCAGGAAGGGCCTTTTGCATGTAGTAAATCATAGACCAAATGGTCAGAATGGAGGCAATCCAGATCAGACCAGTGCCCCACAAATGCGTGTCAATCACGCCGAACAATTGACCATTGAAAAGTAAAAACGGAATGGCCACCATCTGCACCGTGGTCTTTAGCTTGCCAACAAAATGAACCGCGACACTTTTGCTTGCGCCAATTTGAGCCATCCACTCACGCAAGGCCGAGATGGCAATTTCACGGCCAATGATGATCAAGGCTACAAAAACATGAACGCGGTGCAAGTGGACCAGTACCAACAAGGAGGCACAGACCAAAAACTTGTCGGCCACAGGGTCTAAAAATGCGCCAAATGAAGAGGCTTGGTTGAGTTTTCGGGCCAAAAAACCATCGAGCCAGTCTGTGATTGCAAAAATCACAAACATGGTAGTAGCCAAAAAGTTGCGTGATTCAACGGGCAACTCAGTGTAGAACACCCCGACAATGAAGGGAATCGCGACGATGCGCGTCCAAGTCATGAGGGTGGGGATGGTGAAAAACATGGGAGGTATTGTGTCACGCCTTGAAGTCAGTTTGCTGACACCAAGTCGCCATTCTCAGTGAAGGGCCTGATAAATGATCTCTGCCAATTCCCTGGAGATGCCATCCACCGACATCAGGTCTTCAACACTGGCGTCTTCTACCCCACGCACACCCCCAAAGCGCTGCAACAGTTTGGCACGTTTTTTAGGCCCAATGCCCCCTATTTCCTCTAAACGCCCACCGCCCACTCGAACTTTGGCACGCTGCGCTCGCATCCCCGTAATGGCAAATCTGTGTGCTTCGTCCCTGACTTGAGCGACCAGCATCAAGGCCGCTGAATCTTTGCCCAAATAAACTTTGTCTCGACCATCGGCAAAAACCAACTCTTCGAGGCCTACTTTTCGGCCCTCCCCTTTTTCGACACCCACAATCAAGGACAAATCAAGACCCAATGTTTCGAAGACTTCTCGGGCCATCGAAACCTGCCCCTTGCCACCATCGATGAGCACGAGATCTGGCATGCGCACCTTGCGATCTGACTCACCAGATTTGATGGCCTCAGCCAGCTTGCCGTATCGCCGCATCAAGACCTGCCGCATGGCCGCGTAATCGTCACCGGGTGTGATGCCTTCAATTTTGTAG
>CAIODE010000501.1 GCA_903856875.1 uncultured Burkholderiales bacterium | reverse complement strand
CCTCAAACACACACGGCTCATGCCCTTGTGTGAAATACCGACGTTCGTCAAACACTTGGTAATTGGGCAATTCTTGTTTGGCGTAGGAGGCAATGACCTGCCCCTCGAACAAGACACTGGCCCGGTTGAAGCGCTTTGTGACGGAGACGCTGCGGCTTTGGATGCCGCCGCCTTCGGGGTGCCCCACCACCACATGCAAACCTTTTAACCCAGCCAACTCGCGGGCCACTGTTTTCAAGGCATCATCGCAGGCATCCATGAATGCAGGTCGAAGCAGAAGGTCTTCTGCGGCGTAACCGCAGATGGCCAACTCAGGGGTGACCAAGACCTTTGCGCCTTGGTCATAAGCTGTGCGTGCAGCTTCGATCATTCTGCGGGCGTTGCCCGGCATATCGCCGACGACGAAGTTGAGTTGGGCTATACAAATTTGAAGGGTCATACAGGTGAAGGAATTCAATTCCAACAATTATGTCATTGAGGTGCAGGGTTCGATGCGCAATGTTTCGGCGCAGGACTGGGATGCGTTGCTAGATGCCCAAACCGAGGCCACACCCTTTATGCGCCACGCCTATCTGAGCGCCATGGAAGAAAGTGGCTCAGCCTCAGCTCAAACGGGTTGGAAATTGCAGCTTGTCACCCTTCGACATGCCTTGCCGCCGCAGTCAGGCCAATTGGCTGGTGCTGCTGCTTTGTACATCAAGCCCCATTCTTATGGGGAATATGTGTTCGATTGGGCTTGGGCGGATGCCTACCAAAGGCATGGTTTGAACTACTACCCCAAAGCTGTATCTGCTGTGCCGTTCACGCCAGTTCCTGGATCGCGTTTGTTGGCCGACTCAAGCCAGAGTCAATCTGCCCTGCTGTCGGCCATGGTTGAGCTGGCTCAGAATGAAAATTGGTCCTCTTTGCACCTGTTGTTTTTGTCAAACGATGACCTTCAAGTGACTGAAACGGCAGGCTGGCTAAGCCGTCATACCGTTCAATTTCATTGGCACAATGCGGCTTACGACGATTTTGAGCATTTTCTGAGGGCTTTGAATCAGGAAAAACGCAAAAAAATAAAGCAAGAGCGGCGCAAAGTGGCTGAGGCGGGTGTGGTTTTCAAAGCCTTTGAGGGCGTTCAAATTCAAAGCGCCGACTGGGATTTCTTTTACCAATGTTATGCCCAAACCTATTTCGAGCATGGCAACGCACCTTATTTAAACCGTGATTTTTTTCAGCGCATGCAAGACAACATGCCTGCCAACTGGGTGCTTTTCATCGCAGAAAAAGCAGGCCGACGCATGGCTTGTAGCCTGATTGGCTTGGGCAACAACGTGGCCTATGGCCGATACTGGGGTGCTTTAGAGCGAGTCGATTGTTTGCACTTTGAAGCCTGCTACTACCAGCCCATTGAGTGGTGCATTTCAAAGGGTGTAGAGCGGTTTGAAGGCGGCGCGCAAGGCGAGCACAAAATGGCTCGCGCCCTGCTTCCGGTCAAGGCCAATAGCGCGCATTGGCTAGCCCATCCAGGCTTTGCCGATGCGGTCGAAAAGTATTTAGAAAAAGAAGGCCACGGCGTGTCAGCCTATTTGGAAAACTTGGAAGGCCGATCGCCCCTTAAAGCGAAGTGAATAGCTTTTTGGATAGCTTAGGCCTGTTCTTTTTGGTAATTGGCAATGCCATCCAAGATTTCTTTTTTGGCGGATTCTGGGCCTTCCCAGCCGATAATTTTGACCCACTTGCCCACTTCCAAATCTTTGTAATGCTCAAAGAAGTGCGCAATGGTTTTCAAACGGAGTGGGTTTAAGTCTTCAGGCTTTTGCCATTGTGTGTAGATGGATAAAATTTTGTCTGTGGGCACGGCCAAAACTTTGCCGTCTTCGCCCGCTTCGTCTTCCATTTTCAAAATACCAATGGCACGGCAGGGAACGACAACGCCTGGAATGAGCGGCACTGGGGTAATTACCAACACGTCAACAGGATCACCATCACCACTGATGGTTTTAGGCACATAGCCGTAGTTGGTGGGGTAATGCATGGAAGTGCTCATGAAGCGGTCGACAAAAATGGCGCCAGTGGCCTTGTCGACTTCGTATTTCACGGGGTCGGCATTCATCGGGATTTCGATGATGACGTTGAATTCTTCGGGAACTTTGCTACCGGGGGTGACGTTGTCTAGGGACATTTTTCTGAAAATTGAAAGAGTTGATGAGAATCTAAGAAGCTTAGGATTAACCCCCATTTTACTTTCACAGGGCTTGCTTCTTCCTCACAATGCCCTTTTAATGCTCAAGTTGGCCAATCGACTCCTAAAGTGAGCGAGGAAGCAACGTCGGGAGGTGTTCCTCAAGCGTTGCACCTCCTTTCAGCGGTAACCATTTAGGAGATTGATTTATGACAGGCAATTCAGCGTTGATTTTGGCGCTCGTTTGCGGACTGATCGCCGTGATTTACGGCGTTTGGGCACGCGGTTGGATCTTGGCCCAAGACCCTGGCAATGAACGGATGCAAGAAATTGCAGCCGCTATTCAAGCAGGTGCTGCGGCTTATTTGTCCAGACAATATAAAACCATTGCCATCGTAGGCGTCGTCTTGGCCATCCTCATGGGTGTGTTCCTAGACAGTATGACCGCCATTGGCTTCGTCATTGGCGCCGTTTTATCTGGCGCCTGCGGCTTCATTGGCATGAACATATCCGTTCGAGCCAATGTGCGCACTGCACAAGCAGCTACCAAGGGCATTGGCCCTGCCTTAGACGTTGCCTTTCGCGGCGGTGCCATTACCGGCATGCTGGTGGTGGGCTTAGGTCTGTTGGGTGTCACAGGCTTTTACTGGTTCTTGGCTGGCAATGGCAACCTCACCCCCGATGTCAAGTTGTCTGTCATCTTGAACCCCCTCATTGGCTTTGCCTTTGGTTCTTCCCTGATTTCCATCTTCGCCCGATTGGGCGGTGGCATTTTTACCAAAGGTGCCGACGTAGGTGCCGACTTGGTCGGTAAGGTTGAAGCCGGCATTCCAGAGGATGATCCTCGCAACCCCGCCGTGATTGCCGACAATGTGGGCGATAACGTGGGCGACTGCGCTGGTATGGCCGCCGATTTGTTTGAAACCTATGCGGTCACCTTGATTGCCACCATGGTGTTGGGCTCGCTGCTCATCGCTGGTGCGCCTGGTAATGCGGTCATGTACCCCCTCGCGTTGGGTGCTGTGTCTATAGTTGCTTCCATCATTGGCTGCTTCTTTGTCAAAGCGACACCTGGCATGGTCAACGTGATGCCCGCCTTGTACAAAGGTTTGGCCATTGCGGGTGGCCTGTCCTTGGTTGCGTTCTATTTCGTCACGATGTGGATCATGCCCGACAACGCAATTTCGGCCAGCGGTAGCCAAATGAAGCTGTTCGGCGCTTGTGCTGTAGGTTTGGCCTTAACGGCTGCACTGGTTTGGATCACTGAGTTTTACACCGGAACCCAATACAGCCCTGTGCAACACATTGCACAAGCCTCCACAACGGGTCACGGCACCAACATCATTGCCGGCTTGGGCGTTTCAATGCGCTCCACAGCTTGGCCCGTGATTTTTGTTTGCATTGCCATTTTGGCGTCCTACAAATTGGCGGGCTTGTACGGCATTGCCGTGGCGGCCATGTCCATGCTTTCCATGGCCGGCATTGTGGTGGCTTTGGACGCGTACGGCCCTATTACCGATAACGCCGGAGGTATTGCCGAAATGGCAGAACTGCCTAGCAGTGTGCGTGACATCACAGATCCATTGGATGCCGTGGGCAACACCACCAAAGCCGTGACCAAAGGCTATGCCATTGGCTCTGCAGGTTTGGCCTCCTTGGTTTTGTTTGCCGACTACACCCACAAACTCGAAAGCTACGGCAAAGCCATTTCCTTTGACTTGTCCGACCCCATGGTCATTGTGGGCTTGTTCATTGGTGGCCTCATCCCTTACTTGTTTGGCGCCATGGCCATGGAGGCTGTTGGCCGCGCTGCGGGTGCTGTGGTGGTTGAGGTACGCCGTCAATTCAAGGAAATCAAGGGCATCATGGAAGGCACTGCCAAGCCAGAATATGGCCGCGCTGTTGACATGCTGACCACTGCGGCCATTAAGGAGATGATCATTCCTAGCTTGCTGCCTGTGGTGGTGCCCGTTGTGGTGGGCCTGATTTTGGGCCCCAAAGCTCTGGGTGGCCTGCTCATGGGAACCATTGTGACCGGTTTGTTTTTGGCCATTTCCATGTGTACCGGCGGCGGTGCATGGGACAACGCCAAGAAGTACATCGAAGACGGCCATCACGGCGGCAAAGGCTCAGAGGCTCACAAAGCTGCTGTGACCGGTGACACCGTGGGTGACCCCTACAAAGACACGGCTGGCCCTGCCATCAATCCGTTGATCAAGATCATCAACATTGTGGCCCTGCTGATCGTGCCTTTGATGATGCAGTTTCATGGCTAATTGAAGCCCCTATCACTGTGGGTGTGTTTTTCACACACCCCATGTGACACAAAGCCCGTTCATGGCAACATGCTCGGGCTTTTTTACGAGCAAAATACGCTTATGCAACTCAACTTCATTCACAACCAATCGGTGGCCAGTCAAAGGGGGCAAACCATCCCAGTGATTGACCCTTCTGATGGTCAAATTTTTGATCACATTCAACGCAGTACGGCCGCTGACATTGACCAAGCTGTGCAGTCTTCACGGCAATGCTTTGAAGGCCCTTGGGCCAAGATCAATGCCGCTGAGCGCGGTCGTTTGCTCATGGCCCTTTCACGCACAGTGGCTGAGCATGCCGACGAGTTGATGCAACTTGAGCAAAGCGACTGCGGCAAGCCCACACAACAAGCCATGGCCGACGCCCGCGCCTTGGTTCGTTACTTTGAATACTACGCGGGCGCTTGCGATAAGTTTCATGGCGAAACCATTCCCTATCAAAATGGCTACAGCGTTCTCACTTGGCGCGAGCCCCATGGCGTCACGGGTCACATCGTGCCTTGGAACTACCCCATGCAAATTTTTGGTCGCTGTGTAGGCGGCGCTTTGGCAGCGGGCAATGTCTGTGTTGTCAAACCGGCAGAAGATGCTTGCTTGAGCTTGATTCGCGTGGCGCAGTTGGCAGCCGAAGTTGGTTTTCCTGCAGGCGCTATCAACATCGTGACGGGCTATGGCCATGAGGTGGGCGATGCACTGGCCAAACACCCTGGCATAGACCACATCAGTTTCACGGGCAGCCCCAGTGTAGGCAGCTTGATACAGCAAGCGGCAGCTGTGAGGCATTGCCCCGTCACCCTTGAGTTGGGCGGCAAGAGCCCCCAAATTATTTTTGCCGATGCCGACTTAGATGCAGCCATTCCGGTGGTCATCAATGCCATCGTTCAAAACGCGGGCCAGACTTGCAGCGCAGGTTCTCGCGTCTTGATTGAGAAAAGCATTTACGAGCCCTTGCTTGTGCGTTTGGGTCAGGCCTTTTCCAAGTTGCGTGTCGGCCCTGCGAAAGCAGATTTGAATTTAGGCCCCCTGATTCGCGCAACCCAAAAGCATCGCGTTCAGGGCTTCTTGGCAGATGCTCAAGCTGCAGGCATTGCCACTGTTGCCCAAGGCATGGTTGTTTCTGATGCGCCAGAATCTGGCTTCTACCAAGTACCTGTTTTATTGCGCGATGTGCCTGTCAACCACCGTGTGGCACAAGAAGAGGTGTTTGGCCCCGTCTTGTCAGCCATGAGTTTTGACGGTGAAGATCAGGCCGTTCAGCTTGCCAACGCCACCTCTTTTGGGCTGGTGGCTGGCGTGTGGACTCGAGATGGCGGAAGACAATTCAGAATAGCCAAACGCCTAAGAAGCGGTCAAGTCTTTGTCAACAACTACGGTGCAGGTGGCGGCGTTGAGTTACCCTTTGGCGGCGTGAAGTCTTCTGGGCATGGCCGTGAAAAAGGTTTCGAAGCCCTGTATGGTTTTACTACCTTGAAGACTGTGGCCATTCACCATGGCTAATTTTCTTGTGCGCTAAATTGTCTTTGCAGTCATTTCATTTTTAGGATTTCAAATGAACATCAATCAAAAAGTGGTCATCGTGACGGGTTCCGGTGGCGGCATTGGCGAAGGCATTGCCAAACATTTCGCGGCTCACGGCGCCAAGGTTTTGGTGAACGACATTCAAGCTGCTGCAGGTCAAAAAGTGGTGCAAGACATCCAAGCAGCAGGCGGTACTGCGGCCTTCTTTGCCGCAGACGTGACGCGTTCAGACGATGTCAAAGCTTTGGTGCACGAAGCTGTGAAATTGTGGGGCCATTTGGATGTGATGATCAACAATGCTGGGTGGACACACCGCAATCGCCCTGCGCTGGAAGTCAGCGAAGATGAGTTCGACCGCTGCTACGCGGTGAACATGAAAAGCATTTATCTGTCCACCATTCACGCAGTACCAGAGTTTCGTAAAAATGGGGGTGGCGCCCTCATCAACATTGCGTCTACCGCAGGCATTCGGCCACGCCCCGGCCTGACTTGGTACAACGGCTCCAAAGGTGCGGTCATTACCACCAGCAAATCTTTGGCCGCTGAATTAGGTCCTGACAACATTCGTGTCAATTGCATCAACCCTGTGTTCAACCCCGACACCGGTTTATCGGCAGAGTTTGCTGGCGGTCCAGTGGACGCGGAAAAACGCGCCAAGTTCATGGCCTCTATCCCGCTAGGCCGTTTTTCGACCGCATTGGATGTGGCCAATGCCGCTTTGTATTTGGCCAGCGACGAAGGCTCATTCATCAGTGGTGTGTGCATTGAAGTTGACGGCGCCCGTTGTGTCTGAACGCGTCATTCCCATCATCAGCCAGCCCCTAGGGAATCTGCCTATTCCTGAGCCTTCAAAATCTCAGGCTTGGGCACCTGGGCAACAGCTGCTTGATCAAAGAAAGCGCCCCTTGCGCGATTTGCGCATCAGCGTCACAGACCGTTGCAATTTTCGGTGCAGCTACTGCATGCCCAAAGAGATCTTCAACAACGACTATGTGT
>CAIODE010000500.1 GCA_903856875.1 uncultured Burkholderiales bacterium | reverse complement strand
GCCGCTAAGTTGTCGGTGTCGCGCATTTCCATGTCGATGAAGTTGCCACTGACTTGGGTGATCTTGATTCGCACGGGCATACCGCCGTGGGCGTTCGACAACCACATTTCAATTTGGCTGTCGAACTTACCTCTTGGCAAGCAAACCCAGCGCTGTGTTTCCAAGCGATTGCCATTCACCTCAATCAAGTCGTCTGACTTGTAAGTGAGGGTCCAATTGACCGCATCGCGTGCGGTGGCGGTTTGAACATTGAGCTCACTGCCAAGCTTGAAATTTTTGGCAGAAACCGCAGCTGCCATTTGGATGAACAAACTCACCTGATCTTGCGCCCCTGATTGCAGCTCAATGCTGGGCGCATTGCCGCTGAAACTGATCTTCTTTTGTTCTGCTTCGAAATGGGCCGCACGCTCGCCGCGCCAACTGTCTGAATACCGCAGGGGCGCCAAGCCGCTTTCGGTCAAGGTGCCCACACTGCGCCAAACACGATTGCCCACCAGAAACGCTCTAACCCGAAGCTCTGCCTCATAGGTCTTGGGGGTGCTGGGGGTCGATTGGGTTTGCCACTTGAGCGAGCCAAACGCGTGGTAAGTCAAACCACGCTCTTGACCTGTGAGTTTGTAGTTAATTTGGATGTTGGGTGGGAAGTCGCCCACCTTGGCTGTGAGCGCATTCGAAGCTGGTGGCACGGACACAACGGGCGCTGCTGTCTTTTCTTGGAGCAAGGGGATTGCTTCGGTTTGAGGAAGCTTGTTGGGTGAGCTTGGCAAAGCCACAGCAGCCTGATCGGAATTGGGCGGGCTTGGGTTTTCTTCAGGTGCTGGCAGCACCTCAGAGGCCACGGCACTCATGCCAGCGCTTGAAGCTGGGGCGGCGCTTGCGGGTGCCCTGGGTTTTTGCAGGGCGGGAGGTTTCGTTTGCTCGCTGGCTGGGCTTTGTGGCGTCGTCTGTGAAACGCCAGAACTCAACACCCGAGTTTGCAGGGGCCCTAATTTTTGCGATTCTGGTTGAAGTCGCCAAATGCCGGCTCCAGGTGCCATGAGAAGCCAAAGATGTGCACCTAAAACCAATGCACCCAAAGTCGCCAAAGCCCGCCGCTGAGAAGAGGCGTTGGCAGGAGTCAATAGAGCTTGGGCGTGCATGTCAATGTGACGTAAAGGGCTTGGGTCGTTTTGAAAAGAATCAGGGCTGCTTGGAAATCATGAAATTGTAGGACCAGCAAGATTGGTTAAACTGATTTAATTTTCAGATTCGATTGTGAGACCCCACCATGAAATTAGCGACCTACAAAGACGGATCTCGTGACGGCCAATTGGTCGTGGTCTCGCGTGATTTGAGCACAGCTCATTATGCGACGGGCATTGCACAACGCATGCAGCAAGTTTTGGACGACTGGAATTTTTTGGCGCCGCAATTGGAAGACCTGTATCAAACTTTGAACAGCAGCAAAGCGCGCCATGCCTTTCCTTTTGACCCCGAACAATGCATGGCGCCACTGCCCAGAGCTTATCAATGGGCCGATGGCTCGGCCTTTTTAAACCATGTGGAATTGGTGCGCGCTGCACGCAATTCTGAGGTGCCTGAAAGTTTTTACACCGATCCGCTCATGTACCAGGGCGGCAGCGATGACTTCATCGGGCCTTGCGATCCCGTGGTGTGTCGTGACGAAGCCTTTGGCATCGACTTTGAAGCTGAAATTGCCGTCATCACAGGCGATGTGCCCATGGGTGTTTCACCAGAAAATGCACTCGATGGCATCCGTTTGGTGATGATTGCCAACGACGTGAGCTTGCGCAATTTGGTTCCGAATGAACTGGGCAAAGGTTTTGGATTTTTCCAAAGCAAACCTGCAACCGCCTTCAGCCCAGTGGCCGTCACATTGGATGAGCTGGGTGATGCCTGGGATCATGGCCGATTGCACCAGACCTTGCAGTCAACATGGAATGGCCGCAAAGTCGGCATGTGCGAAGCCGGCCCTGAAATGACTTTTCACTTTGGCCAACTGATTGCGCACATGGGTAAAACACGCAACGTGCGCGCAGGCTCTATTGTGGGCAGCGGCACGGTCAGTAACAAAAGCGTGGATGTCAATGGCAAGCCTGAGTGGCCCAAGGGCTACAGCTGCATTGCAGAAAAACGCGCCATTGAAACCATTTTGGATGGCAAGCCCAGCACCGAGTTCATGAAGTTCGGTGACACCATTCGCATTGAAATGAAGGGCAAAGACGGCCAAAGCGTGTTTGGCGCCATTGATCAGAAAATTATGCCGCTTGAAGTTTAATTTGGATGTTCAATGCAATCCGGCATGGGGGCCGATTGCTTTTTCAGGAGACCTTCATGAGCCTTGTCATTGACTACAGTCGCTATCAAACACTTCGAATCACGCGCCGTGGCGCCAATCAAACGGTGCTGGACATTCAAATGAAATCAGGCGGGCCTGGTGGCAATGGCAAACTGCCAACTGCAGGCCATGAGGGCCATTGCGAGTTGGCTGAAATTTGGCGCGATGTTTCGCGCGATGAAAGCGTGCGTGCGGCTGTGTTGCGAGGTGAAGGTTTGGGATTTTCTGGTGGCGGCGATTTGGCGTTGGTGGAAGACATGGCGCGAGATTTCGATATCCGAAGCCGTGTGTGGAAAGAAGCCCGCGACTTGGTCTACAACGTCATCAACTGCGACAAGCCCATAGTGAGTGCCATGCACGGTCCTGCAGTCGGTGCCGGCTTGGTGGCCGGTTTGTTGGCCGACATTTCCATTGCCAGCAAGACCGCCAAAATTGTAGATGGCCACACACGCTTAGGCGTTGCGGCAGGTGATCATGCCGCCATCATTTGGCCATTGCTGTGTGGCATGGCCAAAGCCAAGTACTACTTGCTGCTGTGCGAGCCAGTGAGCGGCGAAGAAGCCGAGCGAATTGGCTTGGTTTCTTTGGCGGTTGAAGAAGACCAGTTGCTCAACAAAGCTTATGAGGTGGCAGATCGTTTGGCCAATGGCAGCCAAAGCGCCATCCGTTGGACCAAATACGCTTTGAACAATTGGCTGCGCCAAGCTGGCCCCAGTTTTGATGCTTCCTTGGCGCTCGAGTTCATGGGCTTTTCAGGGCCCGATGTGCAAGAGGGATTGGCCAGCTTAAGAGAGCGCCGACCTCCTCACTTTTAAGCCTTGCTTTTCATGCGCGCCATGAAGAGTTCGTTGTTGGCTTTGCGATCAGCATGCACGCGTTGCATGCTGGGACGCTCAGACCACATTTTCATGTAATCTTTAACGGGCAAGTCGGCTAAAAAATCTTTGCCATAAATCGTTTTGGTCACTGCAGTGATCACAGGCAAATGAACGGCAGCGGTGCAATCGGCAATGCTTATCTCGTTACCGGCAATGAAGGGTCTGAACTGAACAAGTTTGGCAAACGCGGCCACATTTTTTTCAAGTTGAGCGCCGATTTTTTCTTTCACAGCATCGCTGACCTTGCCGCCAAAGAAAGCCTCTGCATACAAATTGCGCGCAACCAATTCCAAATGCAAATCCAAAAAGATCATCAACTCGCGCACCTTGGCGGCTTCGAACGCGTCCTTGGGAATAAGCGGGTGTTGGGGGTGCTGTTGTTCGATGTACTCCACCATGACCGTTGACTCGCAGACCGAGCCCTTGTCTGTTTTTAAATAGGGCACTTTGCCCAATGGGCTGGCCGCAGGATCGGTTTCACCCACCCATGCCAATTCCTCTTCAAAGGCAACGCCTTTTTCCAGCAGCACCAATTTAACTTTGTTGTGATAGTTGCTGGCGCCAAAGCCGCAGAGTGTCAGCATGTTGTGTCTCCCAATTTAGAAAAGCCATGAGCATAGCCTTTGAGACAAGCAGCCCACGTCGCGCAGTTGACGCGGGGCTGTATGCGTTAAGCTTGTGGTTGACGCACACCTCAAGGAGCCTTCATGAGCGATACCTCAGCTTTCGGATTTGGAAAATTCGTACCTGGCTTTGATTTCTTGCAAAACTTAGGGCAAGCCGCCAACCCAGGCGCCAAAGGCTCACCCCAAGGCATGCCCAACATGGCCAGTTGGGTGGCGCCTACCTTGAGCGTGGAAGAGCTCGACAAGCGCATTCAAGAACTCAAAACGGTACAGTTTTGGTTGGAGCAAAACACCAGTGCACTCAAGGCCACCATTCAGGCTTTAGAGGTGCAAAAAATGACCTTGTCGACTTTGCAAGGCATGAATGTGAACATGTCAGAGCTGGCCAAGGCCTTCACCGCCAAAATGCCAGACCTCCATGCAAAGGACACGGCCAAGCCTGCGGAAACCCACAGCGCCGCTGGCACAAGCAGCGATCATGCCAAAACAAGCGCTGAAGGCGCCACGCAAGGTACCGCACAAGGACCTGCACAAGGTCCCGCAGTTGACCCCATGCAGTGGTGGGGCTCACTCACACAACAATTTCAAAACATTGCGGCGGCTGCTGTGAAGGATGTGGCCGCCAAAGCCATGAAAGACGGCCCCAAGTCCAGCAAGAAAAGGGCCGCAACGGGCAAAGCTCGAAAGCCCAGTTCAAGCACAACGCGATCTGGCTCAACTCGTTCAAGTTCAGCGCGACCATCGCGCGCCAAAAAACCAGCCCCATGAATTTATTTCCCTTTGGACATGCCACGCACCCGCAGTGGCAAATGGCCGCCGGTTTGGTCATTGCCCAATTGCGTGCACAAATGACATTGCCCGGTCATGCTTCCCATCCGCGTTTAGGCTTGTTGTACATCACCGACCATTACGCCAATGAAGCAGAGCCCATCTTGGCGCATTTGAGAGAAGAGTTGCCCATGGTTCAAGATTGGGCGGGCACGGTGGGTGTGGGGGTTGCGGCCAACAACGCCGAATATTTTGACGAACCCGGCATGGCTTTGATGTTGTGCGATTTGCTTGCTGATCAGTATCGCGTTTTTTCGGGTGCACAACCCTTGCCGCCGCACTTCAAAGCCAACAGCGCCTTGGTGCATGCCGATCCGCAAACGCCTGACTTGTCCGAACTGATTGCTGAAATGTCGGGCCGCACGCAGTCGGGTTATTTGTTTGGCGGCTTAACGGCCAGTCGAAACCAAGCCGTGCAGTTTGCTTGGCAGAATTC
>CAIODE010000499.1 GCA_903856875.1 uncultured Burkholderiales bacterium | reverse complement strand
CTCCTTGACTTCAAAGTCTTGCTTTTCTCGAAGAAATTTAGTCTTTTCTTTGAAGTACTTCTCAGTTAGAAGGGCCTTCACTTCGTCGTCAGCACCTTCAAATATTGCTAATATTCTGACTGGGTCGTTGGCTTTCAAAATCTGATCTATGGCTTCATTGGCTGCTTGTTAGGTACTTTGATTGGCGTGTTGCCAGGCATTGGCCCCGTTGCGACCATAGCGATGTTGTTGCCTGCTACTTATGCACTGCCTCCTATTGCGGCTTTGATCATGTTGGCCGGTATTTATTACGGCGCCCAATACGGTGGCTCTACAACCGCTATTTTGGTGAACTTGCCAGGTGAGTCTTCATCTGTTGTCACGGTCATTGACGGTTACCAAATGGCCCGCAAGGGCAGAGCAGGGCCTGCTCTGGCGGCTGCTGGTTTGGGTTCCTTTTTTGCGGGTTGTGTGGGTACTTTGATCTTGGCTGCCTTCGCTGCGCCTCTGACTGAAGTGGCCTTCAAGTTCGGTCCTGCCGAATACTTCTCGCTCATGATCTTGGGCCTGATTGGTGCCGTTGTATTGGCTTCTGGCTCATTGCTCAAAGCGGTGGCCATGATTGTGTTGGGCTTGTTGCTTGGCTTGGTCGGTACCGACGTGAACTCTGGCGTGGCACGCTTTAGCTTTGACATTCCTGAACTCACAGACGGCATTGGTTTCATTACCATTGCCATGGGTGTGTTTGGCTACGGCGAGATCATTGCCAACTTGTCTCAGCCTGAAGACAAGCGCGAAGTTTTCACTGGCAAAGTCACCGGCTTGTTCCCCACCAAAGAAGACTTCAAGAACATGATTCCTGCGGTTTTACGAGGTACAGCCATTGGTTCGATGCTGGGTATTTTGCCTGGCGGTGGTGCATTGTTGGCGGCGTTTGCGGCCTACACCATCGAGAAGAAAACCAAACTGCGTCCTGGTGAAGTGCCCTTCGGCCAAGGTAATATTCGCGGTGTGGCAGCCCCTGAGTCTGCCAACAACGCGGGTGCTCAAACTTCCTTCATTCCGTTGCTCACCTTGGGTATTCCACCCAATGCCGTGATGGCTTTGATGGTAGGTGCCATGACCATTCACAACATTCAGCCTGGTCCTCAAGTGATGACCAGCAACCCTGAGTTGTTCTGGGGTCTGATTGCCTCTATGTGGATTGGCAATGCCATGTTGATCATCTTGAACTTGCCGCTCATTGGCATTTGGATCAAATTGCTCACAGTGCCTTACCGCTGGTTGTTCCCTGCCATTGTGCTGTTCTGTGCCATTGGTGTGTATTCCACCAACAACAACACCTTCGACATTTGGTTGGTGGGTGCCTTTGGTGTCATCGGTTATTTGTTCATCAAGTTGGGCGTAGAACCTGCTCCTTTGTTGCTCGGTTTCATCTTGGGCCCCATGATGGAAGAGAACTTGCGCCGAGCCTTGCTGCTGTCGCGGGGTGACTGGACTGTGTTTGTCACACGTGGTTTGTCTGCCAGCTTGTTGGCCGCAGCGGCTGTGTTGCTCGTCATCGTGCTTTTGCCTTCTGTGAAGTCCAAGCGCGAGGAAGCCTTCGTCGAAGAGTGATCTAGAATCTCTTTCGAGCCAAAACGGCGCCTTCGGGTGCCGTTTTTTTTGGCTTGTCGCTACTGTCATGGTTTGATGTGACTTGAGGTCACAATTTTCCTGACACAATCACCCTCTAAACCCAAAATATCCACCATCAGACGAATTTGGAAAACACCATGAGTTTTGATTTCAGCACCCCTTATGCATCTGCGCGTCTCCCTTTGTTTGCTCGAAACATTGTGTCTACTTCGCATCCGCTGGCTGCTCAGGCCGGTTTGCGCATGATGCTCAAAGGTGGCAATGCGGTAGATGCGGCCATTGCAGCAGCTGCCGCACTGACCCTGACCGAGCCTGTCAGCAACGGTTTAGGTTCTGATGCATTTTGTATTCTGTGGGATGGCAACAAACTGCATGGCCTGAATGCTTCTGGTCCTGCACCGCAGGCCTGGACCCCTGAGTACTTCCACAACAAATATGGCCAAGATGCCGTCAACCCCCCCAAGCGAGGCTGGGACTCCGTCACGGTGCCGGGTGCAGTAGGTGCATGGGCTGCCATGAGTGAGCGATTTGGCAAATTGCCTTTCGCCGATCTCATGGAGCCGGCCATTGAAATTGCAGAGCGTGGTTACCTGATGCCTGTGGTGGTGCAACAAAAATGGGATGCAGCCACACCCTTGCTGCAATCTTTGCCTGGTTTTGCCGAAAGCTTTTTGCCATGGGGCCGTGCGCCCAATGTGGGTGAGTTGTTCCAATTCAAAGCCGCTGCCAAAGGCTTGCGAGCCATTGCTGAAACCAAAGGCCGCGCTTTTTATGAAGGCGAAATTGCAGAAGCCTTGGTGCGCTTTTCAAAACAACATGGTGGTGCCATGTCGCTGCAAGATTTGGCGGCATACCGCCCTGAATGGGTAGAGCCCATTGCTCAAAATTACCGTGGCTACACCTTGCATGAAATTCCGCCTAATGGCCAAGGCATTGCCGCCCTCATTGCGCTGGGTATTTTGGAAAACTTCGACATTGCCAGCATGAAAGTCGATGGCATCGATTCTCAACACTTGCAAATTGAAGCCATGAAGTTGGCCTTTGCTGACGTTTACCGCTATGTGGCCGATCCAAGGTACATGGAAGTCACGCCAGCCCAAATGCTCGACCCAGCCTATTTGAAAAGCCGCGCCAAACTCATTGACATGAAGAAGGCGCAAGATTTCAAAGCGGGCAATCCTGTGAAGGGCGGCACCATTTATCTCACTGCCGCCGATGAAAACGGCATGATGGTGAGCTTCATTCAAAGCAACTACATGGGCTTTGGGTCCGGTGTGGTCGAGCCGACTTATGGCGTCAGTTTGCAAAACAGAGGTTTTGGCTTCAGCACCGATTTGAAGGGTGCCAATGCGGCCAATTTGGTCGCGCCAGGTAAGAAACCCTTCCAAACCATCATTCCTGCGTTCCTCACACAAAACGGACAACCT
>CAIODE010000498.1 GCA_903856875.1 uncultured Burkholderiales bacterium | reverse complement strand
TGGTACACCACTGTCACATGCCATTGATGCATCGATGCTGTTGGCAGATCAGCTGAGAAAAAAAGGCGAGACACCGATCGTGGTGCTGCTGACAGATGGCAAGGGCAACATTGCCCGCGATGGGCGCCCGGGCCGTGCGCAGGCTGCTGCTGACGCCTTGGCTTCGGCCACTGAAATGCGCCTGCGCGGCTTCAGCACATTGCTGGTGGACACCTCGCCCCAAGCGCAAGAGGCTGCCAAAAATTTGGCCAAAGCGATGGGCGCGCAATACCTGGCCTTGCCTTATGCCGGCGCCAATTCCTTGAACCAAGCAGTTCGCGCGGTGGCTGGCCGTTCTTGAAACGAAGCTGAATGTGAGCCAACGCCAAGCTTTAAATTGGGACACCGATGGCCGCCACTGGCCTTTGCGGCATCTTTCAAGTTTCATTGAGACACCCAGGCTTCGCTGGCATGTGCAGTGCGCCCAGCACCCCAACCCAGAGGCCAAGCGCATTCTCTTGTTGCACGGCACAGGCGCTTCGACCCATTCATGGCGCCATCTGATGCCTTTGCTGAGCGAGCACTTTACGGTGATCGCAATCGATTTTCCGGGTCATGGTTTTACCGCTATGCCGCAGGATTCTGACCTTGCCACTTTGTTTTCGATTCCGGGCATGGCAGGCGGTGTGGCCAAGTTGTTGGCGCAAATGGCGTTCAAGCCTGACATCGTCGTCGGCCATTCTGCTGGCGCTGCAGTGGCCTGCATGTTGACGCTCGACGGACATCTTCAGCCGCAACGCCTGGTCTCTTTGAACGGTGCTTTGCTGCCCTTGGATGGCGTGGCTGGACAAATTTTTTCACCCTTGGCCAAGGTGCTCACCAAGGCGCCATGGATGCCAGAGTTGTTTGCATGGCAAGCGGCGCGCCCCTCTGTGCTGCATAAGCTGTTGGAGGGCACTGGCTCAAAGCTGGATCCCGAAGGCAGCCAGCTCTACCGAACTCTGATCAGCAACCCATCCCATGCACAAGCTGCGCTTTACATGATGGCCCGCTGGGATTTACACACCTTCTGGGAGCGGCTTCGCAAGCTAAAAGACCCTCTCACCTTGATTGTCGGCTCGCAAGATTGGATTGTGCCGCCGTCTGTGGCCTATCGCGTGGCCGAAACACTGCCTCATTTGCGAAGCCAAGACATCATTTCGCTGCCCAACCTTGGGCACCTAGCGCACGAGGAGCAGGCGCAGTGGGTGGCCGATGAGATCTGCCCCATGTGCAAGCCGGCTGATAGCGAATCTTGAATTTAATTTAAAAAACCAAGGCAACTACTGTTGACAGGCACTTTTGATGTGTCTATATTTGTTTACACATTCAGGTGACAACTTAAATTGTCACTTGTCCCAATGTTCAACATTTATTGGAGTCAAGCGCATGAAGGCAATCACAAGAATCGAGCAATGTTTGGCCATGGCTCTGGCTTCTGCCGAAGACCCAAGTTGCCCTCCCAAGTTGGCTGGTGCGGTTCGTCATGCGGTGTTTCCGGGCGGTGCTCGTATTCGCCCCCAGTTGGCCTTGGCCGTTGCCCATGCTTGTGGCATGGACGATCCTCGATTAAGTGAAGGTGTTGCAGTGGCCATTGAACTCATGCACTGCGCCTCCTTGGTTCACGATGACCTGCCCTGTTTTGACGATGCCAAAACACGTCGCGGCCGCGCCTCGGTGCATTTCGCCTATGGCGAACCTTTGGCCGTGCTAACGGGCGACGCTTTGATCGTTTTGGCCTTCCAAACGCTGGCAGCAGCAGCCAGCCAATCACCGCTTCGTTTGCCTGCTTTGATGCACATCATTGCCTCCTGTGTGGGCATGCCCTCGGGCATTGTGGCCGGCCAAGCCTGGGAGTCTGAATCCCGCGTGTCTCTGATGCAATACCAGCGCGCCAAAACCGGTGCGCTGTTTGTGGCGGCCACCAGTGCGGGCGCATTGAGCGCAGGCGCAGACCCCAAGCAGTGGCAGGCTCTGGGTGACTGTTTGGGCGAGGCTTACCAAGTGGCCGACGACATTCGTGACGTCATGGGTCAAGCTGATTTATTGGGCAAGCCCGTCGGTCAAGACGCGCAACACGACAGGCCGAACGCCATTGCCAACCTGGGACTGTCAGGCGCCATTGCCCATTTTGAATCGCTCATTCAAGCCGCATCCGACTCCATTCCAGAAGGCCCCAATGCCCAGTCGATGCGTGAGTTAGTCATGCAAGAGTCAGAGCGCTTGGTGCCCCGTGCGGCTTGCAATGCTTACCGCGCCAGCACAAGTACCAGCAACAACCAAAGCGTGTCTCATTGATATGAAAACGCTGGATCTGGCCTCACCTGCTCAGCGCTCGGGCCTTAAGACGCCTTGGCGAGACTCGCTGGAAGCGGTCTGGGATCGCATGATGACCAGCACGTCTTTGTACCGCTGGAGTGTTTCTAACCCGCTCACACGATGGATCACACAGCGCCGTGCGCGCCAAGTGTTTGACCTGATGGCGGGTTTTGTGTACTCACAAGTTCTGTTGGCATGTGTGCGTTTGCGCATTTTGGAAACGGTTGCCGAACGCCCACGCACCCTCGAAGAATTGGCCCACTTCACCAACCTGCCTGTCGCTGGTTTGCAGCGTTTGTTGCAGTCGGCACTGGCCTTGCGTTTGTTGGATTTGCGCAGCGAAGGCCGCTACGGCTTAGGCGCGTTGGGTGCCCCTGTGGCGGGCCATGTTGGCATTCGCGCCATGATTGAACACCATGCTGTGTTGTACCAAGACATGCACGATCCTGTGGCCATGCTAAAGGGCACAGAGCAGCCTGGCGCCATGTCGCAGTATTGGCCCTACACCATTGAAGAGCAAAACGCGCAACGCGCAGCGACGAATGCCGCACAAGCTGAAAAGTTTGAGCGCTACTCCAACCTCATGTCAGCTTCACAGCCCTTCGTGGTGGATGAAATTTTTGCCAGCTACTCCTTTGATGAGCACCGCTGTGTGCTCGACGTGGGCGGTGGTCAAGGCACCTTCTTAGGCCGCTTGGCACAGCATGCCAAGCACTTGCAGTTGCATTTGTTTGACTTGCCTGAAGTGGCGGTCCTAGCCCGCGCTAACTTTGAGCGCCAAGGCATTGCTGATCGCGCGACAGCCAATCCAGGCAGCTTTTTAGAAGACGCTTTGCCCCGTGGCGCCGACTTGGTCACTTTGATCCGTGTGGCCCACGATCATCCCGATGCCGATGTGAAAAGGGCGCTTCGCGCCATTTACGAGGCGCTGCCTGTGGGCGGCACTTTGCTCTTGGCAGAACCTATGGCCCAAGAGCCCGACGAAACGCCTCATGGCGATGCATATTTCCATTTTTACCTGTTGGCCATGGGCGCGGGCAGATTGCGCACAGCCCGTGAGCTGATGGCCATGATGGCAGAGGCTGGCTTCTCGAATTTGGAACTTGTGCCGAACCCCATGACCTTGCAAACGCAGATCTTGGTGGGGCGAAAGTCACAGGGTTTACACCTGTAAATGGATTTATTTGTAAATATTTGTTGACACAAATCAATGTAAGAGTAAATATACAGTTATGCAGTCTACCGCTATCGTTTTCCAGCAACCCAAGTCATTGGCTTTGACAGCTTTGTCAATGCCCGAAATGGGTGCGGCAGACGTCAAAGTTGAGGTCGAATTCAGTGGCATCAGCACAGGCACAGAACGGCTGCTTTGGGAGGGCACGATGCCCGCATTTCCCGGTATGGGCTACCCCTTGGTGCCAGGTTATGAAACTGTCGGCCGTGTGGTCGAGGCAGGCGATCAAGCCACTTTGAAAGTTGGCACGCGGGTGTACATCCCAGGCTCTCAATGCTTCCAAGAAGCTCGAAATTTATTTGGAGGGTCTGCCTCCAAATTGGTCGTGCCTTCAGCGCGTGC
>CAIODE010000497.1 GCA_903856875.1 uncultured Burkholderiales bacterium | reverse complement strand
GCCAGAGTCTGCCAACATCCAAACAAACAAAGTAAACAATCGGTCTTTGCACATCTTGGCTGCCAATCGCAGCGAGATGAAATCCTGTTCATTGGATGAAACGTATCGGACTTTTTCTTCATAGCGCCGAAATGATATGGTTGGCGAAATGAATCCTTTGGGCGCCATGCGACGATTCACAATGGCCCATCGATACACTTGTCCAATTGCGCCAATGTCTCGGTTGACGGATGAGCATGCGTAGCCATAATCAATTAAAGCTTGTGCTGCACTTTGAAGTCTTTCACTTGAAATACTCCATGCACATTCAGCACCAAAGCCGTTGACTAAGTCGCACCATTTCTTGAGCCTGAAGTGCAATGCAAGCAGAGGTCTAGCAATGGAATGAGCGCTGACAAGTTCTGTTAAGGTGACGTCAATGAATGCCTCTGATACGAATGAATCAGCTGCAGCTTTAAGATTGACGGGAGAATTGAATTTACGCATGAAAGTTTCCTAGAGCACTGCCTTAGAAAACCTAAGAACAGCGTGAAGAGAACCCTATCAGGCGTTGATATATATAAAGAAAACCACCAAATGGTGGGCAATACAAGTTTCGAACTTGTGACCCCTGCAGTGTGAATGCAGTGCTCTACCCCTGAGCTAATCGCCCTATCGCTTTTTCAGCGTAGCCTTAAATTATGCCATGGAAAATTGGCAGTTTTCAAGGTTTTTAGGGCGTCAAGCAGGCTGGGTCTGCCGCCAAATGGTCTTGCCACCACTGGCTTTGTCCAATTGGGTCAATTGGTCTTCGTGGGCCGCATGCTCTTGGGCATTGGCCTGAATGACTGGCAATACAAAGCCAGACAAGTCGACCGCATCTTCTGAACCTGGCTTGCCTTCATCTGCACCCACATCAATGAGCAAAGCTTCTTGGCCGCGCGTGAGGTTGATGTAGACGTCGGCCAGCAACTCGGCATCTAACAAGGCGCCGTGCAAAGTACGGCCAGAATTGTCGACACCCAATCGATCGCACAGTGCATCTAAGCTGTTGCGCTTGCCTGGGTACATTTGCTTGGCCATGACGAAGGTGTCGACCACGCTTTCGACAGACTGCTTGAAGGGTTTGTGGCCCGCTATTTCAAGCTCTTTGTTTAAAAAGCCCACGTCAAAGGCGGCGTTGTGAATGATGATTTCGGCGCCTTGCACATAGTCAATGATTTCTTGCGCCACACTTTCAAATTTGGGCTTGTCTTGCAAAAATTCATTGCTGATGCCGTGTACCTTGAGGGCATCTTCGTGACTATCGCGCCCTGGGTTGAAATAGAAATGTAAGTTGTTGCCAGTCAGCTTGCGGTTGACCAGCTCAACGCAGCCCAACTCAATGACGCGGTCGCCGCCCTCTGCAGAGAGGCCTGTGGTTTCGGTGTCTAGAAATAATTGGCGCATGGTCTAACTGTAAACCCAATCAAGCAAGGAAAACTTTCAATGAATTTCCTTGGCGTGGTTGATGGTGTATTTGGGAATTTCAATGACCACATCTTGCTTGCCCATGAATGCCTGGCAGCTCAAACGTGAGTTGGGCTCTAAGCCCCACGCACGGTCAAGCAAGTCTTCTTCGGTTTCTTCGGCTTCGTTCAAGCTACTCAAACCTTTTCGCACAATGACGTGGCAAGTGGTGCAGGCGCAGCTCATGTCGCAGGCATGTTCAATGTTGATTTTGTTTTCTAACAAAGCTTCGCAAATGCTGGTGCCAGAGGGCGCAGAAATTTGTGCGCCTTCAGGGCAGTACTCAGCGTGCGGCAAAATTTTGATGACTGGCATTTTGGTTTTCTTTAATAAGCAATGAGCTCAAAGGTTCTGAATATTTTGACCCGACAAAGCTTTTTGAATGCTGTGGTTCATGCGCTCGGCTGCAAAGGCTTCTGTAGCGTGGGCCAAGGCTTGGGTGGCATCTTCTACCGCCTGAGCATCTTGTGAGGTGTCGACGGTCTGGCGCAGTGCCAACATGAGCGAATCAATTTGTTCACGGTCTTCAACATTGAGCAATTGGCCATCGGCGTTCAAAGCACTTTGCGTGGCCAGCAACATGCGGTCGCCATCTACCCTGGCCTCGACCAAAGCTCTGGCCTTCATGTCTACCTCGGCCGTAGTAAAACTGTCTTGCAACATTTTGGCAATTTGATCGTCACTCAAACCATAGGAAGGCTTCACATCGATCTTGGCTTCAACGCCACTGATTTGCTCTTTGGCTGCAACGCTTAGCAAGCCATCGGCATCCACCGTAAACGTGACGCGAATGCGCGCAGCACCCGCAGCCATAGGCGGAATGCCACGCAATTCAAACCGAGCCAAGCTGCGGCAGTCGACCACCAAATCGCGTTCGCCTTGCAGCACATGCAAAGCCAAAGCGGTCTGACCATCTTGGTAAGTGGTGAAGTCTTGCGCCATGGCTGTGGGAATGGTTTGGTTGCGCGGAATGATGCGCTCTACCAAGCCGCCCATGGTTTCAATGCCCAAGGACAAAGGAATGACGTCCAGCAAGAGCAAATCGCCGGCAGAGTCATTGCCTGCCAATTGATTGGCTTGAATGGCGGCGCCCAAAGCCACCACTTCATCGGGGTTCAAATTGTTCAGCGGTGGTTTGCCAAAGAAGGCTGCCACGGCTTCTTGCACTTGGGGCATGCGCGTAGACCCGCCCACCATGACCACGCCTTGAATGTCTTCGGCTTTGATCTTGGCATCGCGCAAGGCCTTTTTAACGGCAGACATACAGCGCGCTGTGAGCTCGGCCGTTGCTTCGTTGAATTGCACACGAGTTACTTTCGCTTCGTGGCTCTGCGCTGCATGCGTCCACGCCAAAGAAACCTCAGAAGATGTGGTCAAGGCCTCTTTGGCCGCACGTGCTGAAGCTTTCAATCGGGTTTTGTCTTCTGCGCTTAAGCTGGCTTGAACTTCCGAAAGACCCATGGATGCCAAGGCTGCATCAGCCAAAGCATGGTCGTAATCGTCGCCACCCAAAGCTGAGTCGCCGCCCGTGGCCATCACTTCAAACACACCGCGCGTTAAACGCAAAATAGAAATGTCAAAGGTGCCGCCGCCCAAATCGAACACGGCATAAATGCCTTCGCTGGCATTGTCCAAACCATAAGCAATGGCGGCCGCAGTGGGTTCATTAATGAGCCGTAGCACATTGATGCCGGCCATCTGCGCCGCGTCTTTGGTGGCTTGTCTTTGTGCATCGTCAAAGTAAGCGGGCACTGTGATCACAGCACCGTGCAAGTCGTTGTTGAAGGTGTCTTCAGCGCGGTATCGAAGTGTGGCCAAAATTTCGGCACTCACTTCAACAGGTGATTTAGCACCTTGAACGGTTTGAATGGACAGCATGCCTTTATCAGCATGCGTCTCTTGGCCTTCTGGCTTCACAAACCTGTAGGGCAACTTTTCTGGATGCGCTATGTCAGACAAACTGCGTCCCATGAATCGCTTGACAGAGGCCAATGTATTCTCTGGATCTGAGGCAGTATTGGCTACAGCTTCATGGCCTATCTGTCTGCCTTGCCCTGGCAAGTAACGCACCACAGAGGGCAAAATGATTTGGCCTTTGTCATCGGGCAAACACTCAGCCACGCCGTTGCGCACAGAGGCCACCAAAGAATGGGTGGTACCTAAATCGATGCCAACGGCAATGCGCCGTTGGTGTGGGTCCGGCGCTTGGCCGGGTTCGGAAATTTGCAAAAGTGCCATTTAAAACTTCAATGTCTGTGCGTTCGTATTAATTGCAGGCGTCAAGCCCGTGCTGCACTTCGTGTGCAAATTTTTCAATGAACATAAGCGCCCTCACCTGTCCAACAGCAGCTGTGTAGTTGTGATCAGCATCCATCAGGTTAGCGGCTTGTGCCAAAACATGAGCATGAGACGCATCCACTTCTTCGAGCAATTTTTCCAGTGCTTCAATTTTAGGGGCTGAAGCTTTGATGGCTTTGCAGTCATCCAAGGCTTCACGCCATTCCATCTGCTGAATCAAAAACGCAGGTGGCATGCTGGTATTGTTTTCAGCATTCACAGCCGCACCATGCAGTTCACACAAGTAAGCTGCGCGCTTTAAAGGATCTTTGAGTCGGGTGTAGGCTTCATTGATGCGCACCGACCATTGCATGGCAATGCGCTGAGCGGCAGTGCCTTCAGAGGCAAATCGGTCGGGGTGGGCTTCGCGTTGCAAAGACTTCCATTGAAGGTCTAGATGCGACCTGTCTAATGCAAAAGCTACGGGCAAGCCAAACAGCTCAAAGTCTGACGCCTGCAGTGAAATCACACGCGGAACGATTCGCCACAGCCGCAGCGATCGCGTTCATTGGGGTTGTTAAAACGGAAACCTTCGTTCAAACCTTCGCGCACAAAATCAAGCTCGGTGCCGTCGATGTAGGCCAAGCTTTTGGGGTCGATGAGCACCTTGACGCCATGGTCTTCAAAGACCACGTCTTCTGGGGCCACGTCGTCGACGTATTCAAGTTTGTAGGCCAAGCCGGAGCAACCGGTGGTTTTAACGCCCAGACGCACACCTACGCCTTTGCCGCGCTTGGTGATGTAGCGCGACACGTGCCGCGCTGCAGCTTCTGTCAATGAGATGGCCATGTGTAGTTCTCGCAACCTGCAGTATTAAACCGCAGCGTGTTTTTTCTTATAGTCTTCGACAGCCGCTTTGATGGCGTCTTCGGCCAAGATGGAGCAGTGAATTTTGACGGGAGGCAATGCCAGCTCTTCAGCAATTTCGCTGTTCTTCAACGCCGCCGCTTGGTCCAATGTTTTGCCCTTGACCCACTCGGTCACGAGTGAGCTGGAAGCAATGGCAGAGCCACAGCCGTAGGTTTTAAAACGTGCATCTTCAATGACACCCGTAAGGGGGTTGACCTTGATTTGCAATTTCATGACGTCGCCGCAAGCGGGCGCGCCCACCATGCCGGTGCCCACATCTTCGTCGCCCTTTTCAAAAGAGCCCACGTTGCGGGGATTTTCGTAATGATCAACAACTTTTTCACTGTAAGCCATGGTGATACTTTCTTAATTCTTCGGTTCAATGTTAGTGGGCAGCCCACTGAATGGTGCTCAGGTCAATGCCTTCTTTGTACATGTCCCACAAGGGGCTCAGGTCGCGCAGTTTGGCCACGTTGGCTTTGATGGTGTCAATGGCGAAGTCAATTTCGGCTTCGGTGGTCCAACGACCCATGGTCATTCGCAAGCTGCTGTGGGCCAACTCGTCGCTGCGACCCAGGGCACGCAACACATAGCTAGGCTCCAAACTGGCAGAGGTACAAGCAGAGCCCGAAGACACGGCCAAACCTTTGATGCCCATGATGAGCGACTCGCCTTCAACATAGTTAAAGCTCATGTTGATGTTGTGGGGCACTCGCTTTGTAGGGTGGCCATTTAAGAACACTTGCTCGACGTCTTTCAAGCCATTGAAAAGGCGCTGTTGCAAGGCTTTGACTTTGGCAATGTCTTGGTCCATTTCGAGTCGTGCAATGCGGTAGGCCTCGCCCATGCCCACAATTTGGTGCGTGGGCAAAGAGCCAGAACGCATGCCACGCTCGTGGCCGCCACCGTGCATTTGCGCTTCGAGGCGCACGCGAGGTTTGCGGCTCACATACAAGGCGCCAATGCCTTTGGGGCCATAAGTTTTGTGGGCTGTCAGGCTCATCAAATCGACAGGCAAGGTGCTGAGGTCAATGTGAAATTTGCCAGTGGCCTGCGCTGCATCGACGTGGAAGATGATGCCCTTTTCGCGGCAAATCGCGCCAATGGCAGGTATGTCTTGAATGACGCCAATTTCGTTGTTGACGAACATGACGCTGACCAAGATGGTGTCGGGTCGCAAAGCGGCCTTGAAAACATCGAGGTTAAGCAAGCCGTCTTCTTGAACATCAAGGTAAGTGACTTCAAAACCTTGGCGCTCAAGCTCGCGCATGGTGTCGAGCACAGCTTTGTGTTCTGTTTTAACGGTTATCAGGTGCTTGCCGCGGCTTTTGTAAAACTGCGCAGCTCCTTTGATAGCCAAATTGTTGGACTCGGTGGCGCCACTGGTCCAGACAATTTCGCGGGGGTCGGCACCGATGAGCTCGGCCACATCGACACGTGCTTTTTCTACAGCCAGGACTTGGCAGTCAGAGGAAGCAAATACATGCCTTTGAATTGCAACAGCCAGGTACTGCTTCAGCTT